>JAAFHO010000596.1 GCA_013297575.1 Chitinophagales bacterium | reverse complement strand
ACCGAGTGTAGCCGAAAACAGTAAATTTTGTCTTTTAGGAGGAAGCAAGGCAAAAATACGGTTCATCTCGTCTTTAAAACCCAAGTTCAGCATTTTATCTGCTTCGTCGAGTACCAGCGTATCAATCTCGGCCAAACTCATGGCTTTACTTTCTACCAAATCCAGTAAGCGACCAGGCGTGGCAACCAGTACTTCCACACCTTGCATCTGAATCATTTGTGGATTGATGGATGCGCCGCCAAATACAGCAAGTCCTTTTACTGGTCGTGGCAAATTTTGGCTAAATATCTTGAATACTTCGCCTACTTGTACCGCCAATTCCCGTGTTGGCACCAAGATCAAAGCCCTTATATGCCGATTTTTAGCGGGCTTTTTCTGCTGCATTTGCTGCAAAATAGGTAATGCGAAACTGGCTGTTTTGCCCGAACCAGTTTGCGCTATACCCAATATATCTTTACCTGCCAATATCGCTGGTATAGCGGCAATTTGGATTGGATAAGGTGTTTCGTAGCCGTTTTGAGCGGCAGCGGTGACAAAAGGTGCGGATAAGCCAAGTTCGGAAAAGGTCATGTAAAGGCGTTGACGGGTTAATTTTAACCGCAAAGGTCGGAAAAAATTATAGCATTTTTTCGAGTGTATTGATATTCCGGGTTGTAACCACGCTTTTAAACTTTGCTTTTGACAAAATTTTAGCAAAAGGAGTGCCCAGTGTATCTCCAATTTTGACCTTCCAGTACAGCACACCATTGCCCACTGCAATACGGCTTGCTTCCTCCCCAACTTCTTTTCCAAGTGCCATAAGTAGATCCATAGAACTACTGTTTTCTACAAAAATAACATAAGCATGGTGCGTATCGTCTTTTTCAAAAGGATATTGGGCTATAATATTGGTCAATACCTCAAATTCGTAGAGCAGCACATAAGCATCGTATTTAAAAGTGGTGGAAAGCCCTTTTTCTAATTTAGGTTTTATGGTCTCCATACTTTCATTGGTGGTAAATACCACATTACCCGTTTGTAAATAAGTCGTTACTTCTTGGTAACCCATAGTTTCAAAAGCCGATTTCAAATCGGTCATTTTGATACGAATATTACCGACGTTGATACCTCTTAAAAAAGCGATATATTTCATGGTGTTGCGTGCGTTACAAATGTTTGACCTCTCCGAGGTCGTATTGAGTATAGTATATACGCTGCAATTTTACAAATGTTTGACCTCTCCGAGGTCGGAATTATAGAAAATGTATCAATTATCATTGTTTTAGGTAAAAAAGAGACTACAAGGTTGCGAATTTTATTAATATTATAAGTATTACAACCTTATTACCCAAAACGACCTCGGAGGGGTCAAACATTTGTAACCAAAGTAGTGTACATACCAAAAACAGCCTCATTCCTTCACAGCAAAGGTATTATTTTTCCAAAACGCCTTTCAAGTTTTGTAGGCTTTTTTCGTATTCTACCCCAATCATTTTTTCCATATCCATAAATATTAGCATTAGATTCATGGGATAATCGAATGTACCGCTCATGCCCCATTTTACTTTGGTTTGGTTTTCTGAAACCGATTCCGTGATAAAGTAGGCAGGAGAAGGTGATGCTCCCTCAAAGCGCAACTCATTATCGATCCGTTCGCCGTTGGTTATTTTTTTGATTTCTTGTTCGCCATTTCCGACTACTTTGCTCGTCCATTTTGAAACAGCGCCTATTTCACCATCGGTGCCGCTGAACACCTGCTTCATTGCCGGATCCATACTTGTCCAGGTCGTCCAGTTGTTTTGGTTTTTGAGTGGTTTAAGATAGTCAAAAACCTCTTGTTTGGGTTTATTGATGACGATTTCACGCACTACCGAGTATTCTTTTTTGACAAAGAATGCTACAATGAGCGCAATTCCAATGAGCGCAGCAAGGCCAATGAGTATTTTTTTGAGTAATTTCATGTTAAAGCGTTTTAGAAAATAAGTGATGTGTATCGTATTCATTTCATTTTTAGGCGTGGTTTTTCCATTTTTACTGTCGGCACAAAGGTATAGCGGCATATAACTGGGATGTAGGTGCTAAATACGTCAAATACAAGGGGTGATTATGACATTTTTTGTTTTTTATTAAATCAATTGTTTCTATTCAGACGTAAAACGAATATTTTCTACCCTGAAATTTATTTTTTTATAAAATAAATTGTTTGTTTTTTAATATTGATAAAGAATAATTCTTTTACCTTTGTATTTCCTAAGTACCTCTAAATAGCTGTTAGCGATGATAAATGTTTCTATTCTTGTACCCGAATCCTCCGTGATGCAAGCCATTGCAGACCCATGTTATATGTTTAATGCGGTTAACCAATTTTTACAATCGAAAGGCCAGTCTCCGCTGTTTCGGGTGCAATTGGTTGGCCAAACACGCGAAATAAAACTCAATAACGGCTTGTTTTCGGTATATCCGGACAGGTTATTGGAAGGATCGGGCAGGAGCGATTTAGTATTTATTCCGGCTTTATTTGGTGATATGAGTACGGCTATCGCCCAAAATCAAGGCGCTATTTCGTGGATTCGGGAACAATACGAGCAGGGCGCAACTGTCGCTTCGTTATGCGTTGGTGCATTTTTACTGGCCTCTACTGGGCTTTTGAATGGGAAGCAGTGTTCCACGCATTGGGCATTTAGCAACGAATTTCGGATGATGTTTCCAGAAGTACACCTCATAGATGGTAGCATCATTACGGAGGAAGGCCGATTATATTCCAGTGGTGGTGCCAACTCATATTGGAATTTACTGTTGTATCTTGTTGAGAAATATACAGATCGCGATACTGCAATCATGGCATCCAAGTTTTTTGCTATTGAAATTGACCGTAATAATCAATCTGCTTTTATGATGTTTAGTGGGCAAAAAAAACACGCAGATCATGCAATTATAAGGGCGCAAGAGTACATCGAAGCCAATTATCGAAGCAAAATAATGGTAGATCAATTAGCCGATCAATTGGTGATTGGTCGTCGAACTTTTGAACGCCGATTTAAACATGCCACCAATAATACGGTGGTTGAATACCAACAACGTGTACGCATTGAAGCGGCAAAGCGTAGTTTTGAGTCCAGCCGAAATAATATCAGTGAAGTGATGATGAATGTTGGCTATACCGATTCCAAGGCTTTTCGAGATATATTTAAGAAGATAACCGGACTAACACCGCTGGAGTATAAGAATAAGTATTGCAAAACATAAATCGTGGATTTGCGTTAAATATACCCTATAACCACATCATTTTACCCTTTTATCAATGACACAATTACCTTTTCAAATCCGTTATTTCGACGGCCAATCCACCCAAAGCCAGCGTGCTCAACTTTGGCTTAAATCTGATTTTTGGGAAATTGTGTTGGACAATAACGACGATAAATATTTTTCGGAAGGTGCCCCAGAAAAGCCGACCGTTGTCCGATGGCCGCTGAGTGACATCCATCGAGGAGCATCTAAGGGGGGCATCATTACTTTCCGTTTTGGCCACTTTCCGTATCAGTCGCTGGAATGCCGCGAACCAGATTTTCATCAAGCGGTATTGAATAACTATCCCACACAAAATTTAATAGATAAACCTGGTCAATCGGTTTTGGGTTCATTGATGAAGGCTGGATTGGCATTTTTAGCGATTACATTGGGTGTTATAGCGCTGGCTTATTTTCTGATCGTACCGCTTTTGGCGACTTCGTTGGTCAATGTTATGCCACAACAGGTGGAAATTGATTTAGGCAAACAACTCTCCGAAAGTATATTAAAAGAGTCGGAAATAGATACGACACGCTCCGTTTTACTACAAAATTTTGCGAATAAGGTTGATTT
>JAAFHO010000595.1 GCA_013297575.1 Chitinophagales bacterium | reverse complement strand
AAGTTTTAGGTAGTTTTTTTGAGCAGAAATGTCTTCGACGCAGCAAAAAAGTAAAAAAAGTACGAATAATTTATTGAGGTGTTTCTTCATTTTTTTATTGATTTAAGGCGCAAAGGTACAGACTTGTTTGAATTTTATATGGATAAACGGGCATAGACTTGTTTTTTGGGAAGGCATAAAGGTTTGCGCACCTACGTTTTTGGTGTAATTTGGAGCAGTGGATATGTTTTGTTTTAAGGCTTTTTGAGCGATTCCAATATTTTATCTAGTTTTGCAACGGCGTAGAAAATTGCGTTTATTTGAGGATAAACTGTTTTAAGTAAAGAATACGAATAATGAGTCAATGTGCCCATGTGATTTTTAATATTTAGGATAATTACCATTATTTATATAAGTATTTGGACATGATTAATTGCAGAATTGAACGCAGGTATTTTTCGGCTAGATGAGCCATTTTTAAGGGATAACCACAATAAAAAGTAAGTACATCTTGCTTTGAATGGCAAAATATATGGGTGATGAAAAGAAATTTAAACGAACAAGAATCAAGCAGACAAGACGCAACCGCAACACCTTTTGCGCAAACATATTTTCATGGAACTAAGGCAGACCTGAAAATTGGCGACCTTATTGAAGCTGGTTACAACTCAAACTTCGGACGACAAAGAAAGGCTAAATATGTTTTCCTTTCAGCAACATTAGACGCTGCAATTTGGGGTGCCGAATTGGCCATTGGAGCAGGTCGCGAAAGGATTTATTTAGTAGAACCAACTGGAGCAATAGAAGACGACCCAGATTTGACGGACAAAAAATACCCAGGGAATCCAACAAAATCTTACCGTTCGGAACATCCGTTTAGGGTTGTAGGTGAAGTAACCATTTGGCAAGGACACCCAACCGAACAAGTTAATGCCATGAAAAACGCATTAGCAAAACTTAAAGAGCAAGGCATTGATTCTTTAAATGATCATTAAGCCGTTATACAACTATTACGCTACAACAACCATCAATAATGCTACCATGAAAATCTTCAAACGAACAATACTGGCCATCTTAATGCTAACTATAATCGGTTTTTTGTTTCGTGGGTGGTTGTACCGGTATTTAGTGACGTATCAGTCGGTTGGAGTTAGGACGAATTATATAGTAACAAACGATACACTTACGGGCTATATTGAAGCAAGTTTAACCCAGCAAACCGACCTTGAGGTGGAGCAAATCATCCAACTCGGACTTTCCATCACCGCTCGGCGGCTTCACTTTACAGCCGCTCAAAATGACATTGATCCAAATAAACTCGTTAGTTCAAAGGCTGCTCATTGTGTCGGTTATGCAGCGTTCTTTGCGACAACATGCAACTATCTTTTAAAAAAATATAACCTTGCTGACCGTTGGAATGCCAGACCTCAAATTGGACAACTCTATTTTCTTGGGACAAATATGCACCAATATTCTAATTCTCCATTTTTCAAAGACCACGACTTTGTGACCATTGAAAATAAAACAACAGGAGCAATATTGGCAGTTGACCCGACTGTAAACGATTATCTAGATATTGACTTGATTAATTATACAAATGAGCAATATGGTAAACTTTTGATGAGTAAGTCCCTTACGGAATGATGCGATTATTGCATTGAAAGAAGCCCAAAAAGAAAGAGACAATGCTAAAGAATTGCTCAGAAAGTTTGAGGAAGCCCAACAAAAAAAGGAAATCGCTGAATTCCAAGGCGTATTAAATGGCGCCCTTGCTATCCTAAATAATACGCAGATTACAAACTGTCTGGAACCGTGGCGGATGGTAGCGATTGATTCCATGCGGGTAAAATATCCGAATGTCCTTGAATTGCAAGAGAGAATTAAAGAGATTGATGCGAAACGTAAATTGAAGAAATGTGATGATTGATGAGGAATTGAATCTTCTCAAAAAAATCACACCACAATATTGACTTTTTTATAAATCTTATCCATCGCTAAACTCAATTGAACAGACTTGAGCAAAACACTGTTTTCGAGTCCCAACACCTCTTTACTTCTCCAAAGATCCGATTCTTCTCGGAAAAAAGTGGTTACTTCGGCAGTATCTTGTCTTACAAGCATATATTCTTTAAAAGTAGGGATACTTTGATATTGAAGGAATTTTTGCCCATTATCGTATTCTTCGGTAGAGTTAGAAAGCACTTCTACGATCAAAATAGGGTTTAATATGGCTTGACCTTTATTGGTGATTATGGGCGCGTCACATACAACAACTGCGTCAGGATAGACATAAAAATTATATTTAGGTAAATAAATCTTTTGATCGCTTCCAAAAGATTCGTACATGACATCCAAAGAAGCATCCAATGCACTTAGGATATTTCTGCTTATTCTGTTGTGTTCGATTGAGCTACCTGCCATTTGTTTTATTAAACCATTAAAAAATTGGTAACGTTCACCTGTTTGAATTTCTATTTCAAGATATTCCGCAACAGTTAAGAGGTCAGTAATCGGCTCAAGTAAACTATTTGATGTGGCTACCATTGTCTAAATTTTTTTATAACGCACAAAAATACGCTTTTTAAAAATAATTGACAAGTATATTTTTTCGCTAAAAAGTAAGAAGTAGGCTTTTTGCACGAAATTTCAACTTTTTGAAATTTGCAAGTGACCATTACTTTTTTGCTAAAAAAAAGTGTACGGCTGTAAGCCCGAGCCATTATTTGAAGTCCTAAGCATCCGGTTCGCTTGATTATTTACCCAAAATCCCCAAAAATTCCCCTATATCCCCTACCTTTACCCCCCAAACATGCAAGAACAAACCACACCACAAGCACCCGATAACTTCGCACCAATAGCCATCAAACTATTGCAAGGCGTGATCTACGAAGAAGATACCAAAAACTGGCAAGATCTCGTAAAAGTCCACGAATTGCCACTCCGCCGCTATTTTGCGCAAATAGGTATGGAACTGATCGTGGACAAAGTAGAAGGGTTTGCTTTTTTGCGACAACCCAAGGAAGATCAGGAAGAAACAGCGCATTTGCCGCGTTTAATGCGCAAAAGATCACTCAATTTTGACCAATCCGTCCTCTGTGTGCTCCTGCGCGAACGCCTCGATGAGCACGCCATACGCGATACCGCCAGCCGTGAACCCATTATGACACTGCGCGATATACGAGATATGGTCGAACTGTTTTCGAGGGAACGCAATACCCAACAACGGTTCCTGAAAGACCTCAAAAAAACGGTAGATGATGTAAAAAACATGGGTTTTCTCGAGTCCGTGGGACAAGAAGTACCCGATAACGACGATGAACGCAGGTACCGCGTGCGGCGTATCCTCAAAGCCTTTATCGATGCCGATAGTATGACCCAATTATTGACCAATATCATCACCTCTCTCACCGCATGAGCCAGCAAGTAGTCCCAGAATTGACCCTTTTTTCTACCTCTGCACAAGCGGCGGGGTTTCGGCTCGAATCCTTTGAGGTATTCAATTGGGGGGCGTTCCACCAAACGGTATATGCCATGCCACTCAAAGGCGAAAATGCGCTATTGACCGGTGCTAATGGTGCTGGAAAAACGACTTTGGTGGATGCATTGATTACCCTTTTAACCCCCAATCCAGAGCGTTTTTACAACCAATCGGCTGGTTTTGAGGATAAAAAACGGATGCGTCGTACCGAAGATTATGTTTTGGGCGTGTATGGTCGCTCCACTTCTGGCAAAGAACGACTGCGGGGTGTACAGCCCGGCGAGGGGACTTATACCGTCCTTTTGGGCGTATTTAGCAATAAAGATTATAGCCAATTTTATACTCTGGCGCACTTGTATTGGTTCAAAAACGATCAAGTACAAAAACGGTATTATACGG
>JAAFHO010000594.1 GCA_013297575.1 Chitinophagales bacterium | reverse complement strand
ACCCAGAACCACTCGAACACGAACTGATGCAGGCAGCATGGTTGCAGGAATGGGCTAAAGTAGCCAAACCGTATTTGGCCAATAATGTAGATGCGTATTCGGAAGCCGTGGACCGGTTTTATGGCGGTGAATTGGCCTGTGGTGGCATGCTTTATGCGCCGCTGGTGGGTGCTTTTTTCCCTTCCAACCCTACAAAAGCCTATAAAGAAGCATTTCGCCTTGGTTTTTTTGATCTTGGTTATGCCCGCGATATTACTGGACTTACCGCTGCAATGGTATCGAAGGCCATGCAGCCAGGTGTGCCTTATGAGCGCATTACGCATGTATGCAGGACAATTGATCCCAAAAGATATGCCAATAGCCGACTGGTGGGCCGCCGCTCGATGGCGTTTTTTATGGAAGCCAAATCCATTGCTTATGAAGCCAAAAGCATTCAGAAACCCGACCTCAAATTGCCCCTTGTACTGCTCAAAACAAAACGCGATCCGCTGTACCTCACTCAAGTCAACAAGGCGTATGAACTGCTGGAGAAAAAACTGCAGGATATTCCGTTCCATGCCGGCGAAATACACTTGATTAACTTGACAGCATTGGAATTTTCGGAGGGCGATTTTCAGAAAGCCATGGAATTTGTGGTCAATTTTGGACGCGACAACGATACTGTGGCTGCGGTGACGGGTACAATTCTAGGGGCTTGGTATGGATATCAAAAATTGCCTGCGGGCTTGGCTAAAACGGCACTGGCGACCAATAAAAAGGTGCTTGGTTTTGATTTGGAACAATTAGCGGCTGATTTGACGGGGAAGTATTTTAGGGAGTGAAGGCTTATTTAGGTCTAATTTTATATATAGTCCCCTTATTAACACCCAGTTTTTCGATCTCCAACTCTTTGATAAGGTACAACAAATCCTTTCTGATGGATGCTCCGTTATAGTGCTGGAGGCCGCTCACGATGTCACTCAGTCTGACAGGCTGGTGCTGCCTGATATATTCCAATACCAATTTTTGTCGATCGTTCAAATATCCCCCTAAATCTCTAAATTCTTTTACTTTTTGCTCTAATTTATCAATCAGGTTGATCAAACTATCCAGAAAAAACAATAGCCATTTATCAATTCGTTCTTTATCATTGTATCTATCTTTTTGCCCATCCATCAACGCTTGATAATAGGCTGTTTTATCATGCTCAATAATATGCTCCAAAGAAACATATTGTACAAAATTATACCCATTTTTGAGCAAAAGCAAACTTGTTAAAAGCCGAGAAAGCCGTCCATTCCCATCCTGATACGGGTGAATAGACAAAAATTCATAGATACAAGTCGCAATCACAATTAATGGATGAATTTCCTGTTTTTGAATAGATTCGTTGGTCCAATTGACTAAATCCTCCATCTCTTTCTGCACCAGATAGGGCTCTGTGGTCTTGAAAATAACCCTTGCAGTACCATCGGGATACGTTGCAACCACTTGGTTAGCTACTTCTTTATAGCGTCCTCTATGTCGGTCATCTTTACTGCTGTATTTGAGCAATAAGTTATGTAATCCATGAATATTGTATATAGATAAATCAATATATAAATAGTTCGCTAAAACGGTCTCTAGCGTATCGTAATACCCGACAACCTCCTGCTCTTCTCTACTTTGAAGTTTCGATATTTTCAAGTTTTTAATCAGCGTACTAATTTCGGCATCCGTCAGCGTGCTTCCTTCTATACGGGTAGAAGAACCGATACTTTGAATCGTTGCTATTTTTCGTAATTCTTTTAGGTATCTATTTTCGTCTTGATCCAAACTTTTCCATTCGCCTTTAAATTGGTCAATCCTGCTGATCTGTTGGATCATTCTTTGCGTAGTAGTAAAGTTGAACTGTAATTTTTGTTCCATAAAAATATCGATAAATTATCTGCAAAGTACCGATAAATTTATTGTTTATCCAAATGTTACCTGTATTTTATCGAAATATTATCCATATCTTATCCATATAATAATAAAACAACCCAAAAATATTATTTTGCAACCCAAAAGCGTACCTAATTCAACAGTACTAAGTCGCCATCTCTCCTCCAAGTGTAAAAACCGTTATTTCCGGTCTTACATTAAACCTCACCTGCCATGTATGTCCTAATGCGCGATTGATATACAATGTACGGCCTCCGCTCAGTTCAAATTGCCCGCTGGTATAATTTCTATTCTTTACGGGCAATACAGGAGGGTCTAAAAACGGCGGCTTACACTGTCCGCCATGTGTGTGTCCCGATAGTATCCAACTACTGTAATCGCCCCAAATGGGTTCATCGGCCATATCGGGATTGTGGCAAAGTACTAGATTGGCTTTGGAGTGGTCGATATCTTTTAGCAATTTGTAAGGGTTAAAATTCGTCCCCCAATAATCATCTAAGCCAATAATGGATAGTCCATGCACTTCTTGGGTTTCATTGCGCAACATTGTGATGCCACGATCGGTGAGTATCTGCACAATTTTGTCGGCCACTTTGCTTTCCGACCAATTTTTGCCGTAATCGTGGTTGCCCAATATACCTAATGTGGCCAACTTACCATAAACAACATGCTCAAACACTTCCGCCAATTGCTTAAATTGTTTTGCAGATTCGTAACTGACGAAATCACCGGTATAAACCACAATATCTGGTTGGTACTTTTTGGCTTTATCGAGCGCGTCCATGAGGTATTTTCGGTCAAAACGATCACCGACGTGTAAATCACTGATTTGCATAAGGGTTTTACCCACCAAGTCCTTCGGCAGGTTTTTGATGGCCATCTTTTGATGTACAAATTCGAGCCAAAAAGGTTCTATTTGCCAGCTATACAAGCCAGTAAAGGCGGCGGCGGCACCGCTGTAGAGTATTTTTTTGATAAATCGTTTTCTATTCATTGTGTGTTTTTGTTAATTGTTACTTTCCCATAAACCCCATCTCAAAATACGATGGTGCTGATCTCCAGAATTGTGCGGGGTTAAATCCACCTTCAAATTCATTTGAGACCAACTTGAGGTACGTGTCGTTTGTTGCATAACGTCCTTTATGATTCCTGTAAGTTGCAAATACCCTGTATTTAGTTTTATAAAGACCGTCAAAAACAGGAACGGTATAAGTCCAACAATGATTAGGTTCAAGAAATATACAAGAAGTACCATTCATGCAACCGCCAAACGTTTCTATAAAGGTGGTTCGCCATACGCCATGTACATCTAGGGCTTCCAACCCCATTTCTATACCCATTCCGAAGGTATCAAATCGCACCTTTTTATTTGACCGATTCACCACGTAAAAACTATATCCGAGCCATTTGCCTTCAATTGTATCATATTTGCTACAATCAACTCTAATAGAAAAGGTATCCGCAGCACAACCAAGGGCATTTAAAAACTCCATTTCGCTTATAGTTGGTTGATCCGAAATCTTTTTTTGAGAGATATAATAGCCATAAGGTAAAGCATAATCAATATTCAGTTTTCTAACAATGTCACTTGGGGTGTATCGCCAGATAATTTGCCCATTCTTATTTTTATAGGCCATTTTATTGTCAATATAAATCCGAAATAAGCCATTTTTAATTATACGAATATCAGAGGAGGAATCTTTTTGAGATAATACATCATCTGTTATTATTTCTGCTTTATATTGATCGAAAAGTGTCAGAAGATCCACATCATAAAAAATAATTTCAGGTCTATTTACTATGGAAAATATTAAATCTTTTGGAATCATACCCTTCCTATCAATCTGGAATACTAGACTATCTTTTACCACCACCGCTAGTCCATCCTCGAAAGGCAAAGCAAAATCGTACTGTGGCTGAATCACAAATACACCTTTTTTATTGATATATCCCCAATATCCTT
>JAAFHO010000593.1 GCA_013297575.1 Chitinophagales bacterium | reverse complement strand
AATATTGTCCAAGGTTTCGGTCGCACCCGGAAAAATAGCGGCGTTATAATCGTCGCAATCTTCGTAAGTGAAATACCCATCTCCGTCATTGTCGTTGTAAAAATAATCGCGCGCCAACACAAAAGCGTCAATAGCGCATTGGCTGCCAATGGTACGACCAGGAATATCATCAAAAGGTGCGTGAATACCACCCCAAATCCTTGATAAACTGGTTTGGTCGGCCGCATCGCGGTAAGTGGCCCATTGCAAGTTTACGGGTACCGATGGTCCTTCTTCAAAGGCTAGAAAACCACTATTTGCCGCAATTGGAAACACACCCATACCTCCCGGAAAAAACGGATCGCCAGTTACGCCAGTAATCACATCGGCGGCAGCACGTGAAAAAGTAGAATGACCAGAGATAAAACCCGCAAATGGAGGCGTTACAAATGTCTTTTTCTGGTAAGTAATAAATGACTCACCCAGTATCCACGCTGCGCCTGTTGCTGCAACAGTAGGCCCAGGCACGGCAGCGTGGCCTTTCCACGTGTATAGTTTTACTTTACCTATATTTTCATTATTTGCACCAGCCAATGGGTCACCCGCCTGTACCAATTCCACAAATCCAGGTATTAATTCCAAGCCTTCGGGGTGATACGATGGTAGCGCAGGAACAGAACTTTGACCTTTTGAAGCCATATAACGGAGTACTGAGACAGGGCGGCTGGCATCGTACCAGCCTTTGATGCCCCATGCGCAAATAGCAGCATCATGCAAGGCACCTCCAAGGGTGAAGTAGATCTTAACATCCCATTCCAGTTTACCGAGTTCGGAGCCTTTTCCGTTGAATTTGCGTACAAACCCGGGTTGATCCATGGCATAATTCAAAATAGAATACCAGTGTCCCGGGGGTGTTTCAGAGTTAGGCCCATCGGCCCAAAACTGCGAAATCACACGGGTGTAATCGCCTCTGGGTACTAAATTAGGCGTGTAAGGTTGTCCTGTTTTGGGGTTTATCGCGTGTCCGATACCATTGTCGCCGCCTCCTTCAAAGTCATAAAAAGTGGAATAATCTGCTAGTGATTTAGGGTAATCTTGCACATTTCCAATGGATGCAGGTGAAATATCCCATAATACGCCGTCTTTTGTATCGTGGTGGCTGCCCCATGCTGCAACCATTGCATTACCCCATTTATACGCCAATGTAGCTGAATCATCGGGATTAGTTGTATTAAAAATAGGTGGTGGTCCCGGATCGTGGTAAACTGGATATTCCCAGTTACCCCTAAAATACGACGTTTTGTCGCCATTATCCATCGCAAAGGGTACTACCCTACCCCATTCAGGCATTTGAAATTTCTGTAGGGACGGAATCGGATTGCCATTTTGATCCACAGCACCCTCAACTTTGAGGGGTTGCCAATGGTTGGGATCGGTCAAACTCGGATTACCGGGGAGTGAAATATCCAATGGGCCATTCACCGTTGTGTAGTTTTGTATAGCAAAGAGGCTGGTTTCGTTGGAATTGTCGTTGAGTCCCAATTGAATAATGTATTCCGCTATTTTATTGCCCAATGCTGCTGGTTTACCCGATGTGTAATCCGTAGATAACTCATTGATATCGTAGCCCATTTCGCTCATTAATAATGCAAAACGATACTGCGACAGATAAGCCTTGGGCGAAAATTGGAAGCGGCGGTTGAGTACACGAAAAGCGGCATAACAAATCGCTTCTTTGCGGGCGACCTCTATATCGGCGGGCGCAGGTACACCTGTAAAAGGAAAATTAACTCCATTGATCGTATTTCCCAAAATATATGGCTTTGCTATACTATCGTAAGCCGCCCATGCATCATACATGGCCATTGAAACATGGAATAAGGTACGTGCATTCACAGGCGGGCGCGCAAAATCCTCGCGTAAACCGAGTAGTGTCAGTTCACTCCACCTACGAGCGATGGATTGCTGGGCTTGTAGTGCTGTGAGCGAAAAAAACAGTAAAAAAGGTATAATTTTCATGGAACAAAGGTAAGCACCTGAACTACAATAAAGGATATTTTGCTGTTGTTCTTTTCCTATTTAGTCTTTGTGACGTTTTTTAATCAAAAGATTTTAGAATTTACCATTAGACATTATACAGCATTAGTTCTGTAGGCTGAGAATGGTTGATTTTCGCCAAATTTCCGTTAATTTCTCGCCGAAAACACCCCATTTCGACTGCAAAATTTGCCTTGATTTGACAAAAACTTCCTCATTTCAGCATTACGATCCTAATTCCGTATAATGTCTATTACATTTGTCCTCTAATTTTTAAATAGCACATGAATTATTCAAAAACGCTTTTAGCCTTCTGTTTCGCTTGCTCTTTTTACTTCCATGCGATTGGGCAACATACCAATGTACTGATTAGCAATACTGGTTTTCCCGAAGAACCTTCGATTTGTATCAATCCCAAAAACACACAAGAACTCGTGGCCGGTGCCAATATTGACCACGTTTACTATTCGCACAACGGTGGTGAAACTTGGACAAAAAATACACTTACCTGCCCTTGGGGTGTTTGGGGCGACCCAGTTATAGGTATTGATACCACAGGCGCATTTTACTTTTTACATTTGTCTAATCCGCCTACTTCTGGCAGTTGGATCGACCGCATTATTGCCCAAAAAAGTACCGACGGCGGTGTTACATGGAATAATGGCAGTTTTATGGGACTAAATGGCTCTAAAGCACAGGATAAACACTGGATTGCAACCGACTGGAAAACCAATCATTTATATGTGACTTGGACACAATTTGACAAATATGGATCGGCCTTGGCTACTGATAGTTCTATTATTTTATTTTCCAAAAGCGTAGATGGTGGCGCCAATTGGTCGGCGGCTAAACGCATCAACAAACTGGCGGGCGATTGTGTGGACAGCGACCTTACCGCCGAAGGTGCTATGCCTTGTGTCGGGCCCAATGGTGAAGTATATGTTGCGTGGTCGAATCGAAATAAATTATGGTTTGATCGCTCTACCGATGGTGGAAGTACATGGCTTTCGGAAGATATTTTTGTCGGCGACCAACCTGGCGGATGGGATTATAACATTGCAGGAATAGATAGGGCCAATGGCTTACCAGTGACCAGTTGCGATACCAGTGGCGGTGCTTATCATGGCACGATTTATATCAATTGGAGCGACCAACGCAATGGTGCCAACAATACGGATATTTGGCTTTCCAAAAGTATTGATGGCGGAAATACCTGGAGTGCGGCGGTTAAAGTGAATGATGATGCCACAACTCGGCAGCAATTTTTCACATGGATGACCATTGACCAAAAAACGGGCTGGTTATGGTTTGTTTTTTACGACCGCCGTAATTATCAAGGTATCCAAACCGATGTTTATATGGCTGTTTCTAAAGATGGCGGCACTACTTTCCAGAATTTCAAGGTGAGTGAAAGCCCATTTATCCCTAGCGCTGGTACTTTTTTTGGCGATTATACGAATATCACGGCGCATAACAATGTAGTACGCCCAATTTGGACTCGATTGAGCAATGGCGATCTTTCTGTATGGACAGCCTTGGTAAAACCTGAAGCACTACTCGTGAATACTACACAACCCGATGGGGCAGCGGCGGCATTTTCTATTGAAGAACTGTATCCCAATCCTTCTTTAGATCTGACTGCTTTTTCGTTCAAACTGCGCCACCGTGCTTTAGTTAATCTTTTCCTCGTTGACCTTCAAGGTAAGGTTCGTTCAAAACTGATTGATAATGAATGGCGTGACACGGGAAAATACGTTGAAAGCATCGATCAAGACCAATTGGGATTGTCTGCAGGTGCGTATTTTGTGGTACTCAGCGTGGATGGCATAATTGCGCGAAGAAAAGTGATGTTT
>JAAFHO010000592.1 GCA_013297575.1 Chitinophagales bacterium | reverse complement strand
TTGAGATTAAAAATAGGTACTTATTTAAAAGGAACAACAACAATAGCCCTGCTGTCCACCAATTGTCCTTTAACAATGGCTGCATCCCATTTTGGCATAGCACCCGCTACACGCAATGCCTCTGCCACTAAACGGCTATCTTGCTTTTGCTTGCTACCATCTGTTACTTTTGTAATGCTGCCGTCTTTAGCGATCGTGCAAATAACAGATACGCGACCTTTGATTTTAGCAACACGGCATTCTTCTGGGTACTTTACATTTTTATCTAAGTAAGCCATAAGTGCTGTTGGGCCACCTTTAAAAGAAGGCTCTCTATCCGTAAGTGTACCATTTCCTGCGGTTTGTGCAAACGCCGTAGTGCCTACAAAAAGGCTGGAAAATGCAGCAAATATAACTGCAACAATGAATTGATTCAATTTCATGTTTAAAATATGTAGTTTGAAAAAATTAAGTTCAGAAAATCAATACCTCAGTTTGATCTTTTAACGCGACAAAGATACAATAAATTGTCTTTTCGCTGCCAACCTTAATCATTATTCCATCGCGACAACGCCCACACCAAAGCATACTGCCCAAAAATATAAGTCCCCATAATAGCAACCCGCGCCTCCGGAAACGGATATCCAAATTTATTGATCGCAATCATACTGTCCGATAATACAAATAATACTGCACCTAAAAACAGCCAGCGCGCCGAATAATCCGATATAACACCCCGCAAATGCAGTGCCAGCAGTGCCATAATGGTAATAGTGGCCGCATATACCGCCACTGCGCCTTTCATCGCCATCGGGATGCCGCTCCAAAGCCAGTACAACAATCCCACTAAATACAACAAAAAGGGCAAAATAAATCCCGGATATTGTTGTAAATATCCCTTTTTCCCTCGAAACAATGTACTAAAAGAATAAATATAAAATATGTGCGCCACCAAAAACGCTGCCAACCCTAACAGGAAAAAATTGGCGTATTGACCCACTCCCATAAGTAAAATATCACCTAAAGTAGAAAATACCAATGCCCATAATACCGTATTTCGGACCGGGGATGAACGGCTGTTTTGCCACCACCAAAGTGCCAGTGTCGGTATCAGCAAGGGCTTGGTGTAATAGATAATTGACAGATTAAAGGCTTCGCCAATCAGGTGCAAAATGGAGACAAGGGCGTAAAATATAGGCATAATATCAAGGTTAGACGTTAGATGGATGCGCAACAAAGGTACAAAAAGGGCAGTTACTCTTTTCATAGCGCGCTTGAAATAAGTATTTGGGCATCATTAATTGGCAAAAATGAACGCAGTAAATTGAACAGACGATTGGAAAACAGGAATATAAAGAGGGTGCTTTGGGGGATTGGTAACTACAACTCTAGGTTACACAGTTACAAAACCAAACAAATGTATTACCTTTGCCCCATGCAGACCACTGCCCATTTATGTATTGTTGTGCCTTGTTACCAACCTTCGGAGGAGTGGGGGGCTGTATTTGCCCAAAAATTTGGCGAACTAAAAACGCAATTGCAAGGTATGACCAGCGCAATTGATTTGGTATTGGTCAATGATGGTTTTACGGATAACACACCTCCAGCGGTATTGGCTAAATTGCCGATATTAATCCCTGAAATTAAGATTGTCAGTTACGAAACCAATCGCGGTAAAGGATATGCTTTGCGGCAGGGCGTACAAAATGCACAAGCAGATATATACCTAATTACCGATGCCGATTTTCCCTATACCATGGATAGTATGGCTGCGATTGTGGCGCATTTGACCAAGCATGGTGGAATTGCTGCGGGTAACCGCGATTTAGGGTATTACGCACATGTGCCGCTTTTTCGGCGCATATTATCAAAAGGATTACGCTGGATGCTCTTGAACTTGCTGCGTTTGCAAGTCACCGATTCGCAGTGTGGTCTTAAAGGTTTTGACAATGCAGGTAAGTCTATTTTTCTCGAAACCAAAATTGAGCGTTTTTTATTCGACCTTGAATTTTTACTATTGGCCAAAAACAGGGTAACGGTTACCCCAGTACCTGTGGTGCTGCGCGAAGGTGTGGTATTCAGCAAAGTTGGTTGGAAAATACTGGCTACAGAAGGCCGAAATTTTATAAGACTGTTTTTAAAACAATGGGGCTTAGGTTAAAATAAAGCCGCCTGACTAACCAATCCAGCAATTTGGTCGTCACCTGTCGTTCCTTGTTCTATTTCGGTTACGTCATCTGCAATCAACCGTTTAATGATTCTCAATTGGTGGGTATAACGGTTAAGTTCGGGGTTAAATAATCCAAAATGGTCTAGTTTATCAATACGCACCTTTCCCGAGGCATGGATCAAATGGCATCCCGGCAGCACAATACCTACGTGGCTAATATCGCCTTTACCATTATCAAAAAAAGCAAGATCTCCCGCTTGGCATTGTTCCGTAAAATCAACTGAACGACCCTGCGTCACTTGGTGCATCGGTTCACGGAGCAGTTGCATGCCTGCCATTTTGAACACCATCTGGACTAAACCCGCAGCATCGATACCAAATGGCGAACGGCCGCCCCACATATAAGGCGCATGCAGATAACGGCGGGCAATTTTCACGATCCACTCACCTGCAATAGGGGTATTATTGGGCGTAATAACAGATCCCGAGAACTGGAACGATTGGTTGCCCAAACGACACCTCAAACCATCATAACCCGGCAATACCGCACCCAATGTAAGCGGGATAAAATGATCAGCAGCCATTAAGCCCTCCACTAAGGAAAGGCTCATGGCTTGTTCAAGGCTATATTCGTTGAATTCTTCATCGCTGATTCGTTTGATCTGTTTCAGATCGGCCCATCCGCTTACGCCATCCCAAGTGCAGGTGACATGTACCCAATTATCTTTAGTGGCATGCACACTTACGGTTTCGCCAAAAAGCAATTGAGATACCATCTCGCTCTTTTCAGCGGGGTGCGAACGGAGTGGTGCTAAGCTGACCTGACAAATAGCGTAAGACATAAAAGACTATATTCAGATTTGATCAAAATATTTAAAATTGTGCTGATATTCAATCTTTTGTAAAGATTCATAAATCAGTTTGGTCACATTTTCAATATCGTCTTTATGCGCCATTTCTACCGTGGTATGCATATAACGCAATGGTAATGAAATCAATACCGACGGCACACCTCCATTAGAGTAGGCAAAAGCATCGGTATCGGTACCTGTGATACGGCTGGATGCTTCGCGCTGGAATGGAATTTCCTTTTCTTCGGCAGTTTGGACAATAAGATCGATCAATTTTTGATGTATCGCTGGTGCGTACACGAGGGCAGGTCCAAGACCACAACGCACATCACCGTGTTTTTTCTTATTCACCAATGGCGTACTGGTATCGTGCGTCACATCTGTAACAATAGCGACATTCGGTTTGATGGTTTCGGTAATCATTTCTGCGCCGCGCAAGCCGACTTCTTCTTGCACCGAATTGACCAAATACAGCGTGTAGGGTAATTTTATATTATTCTCCTTGAGCATTCGTGCCACTTCAGCAATACAAAAACCACCCATACGGTTGTCCAAAGCACGGCCACAGTAATAGCGGTCGTTAATTTGGGTCAAACCATCTTGGAACGTAATAATACAACCAACATGGACACCCATTTTGAGTACTTCTTCTTTGTCTTTGGCGCCTATATCAACAGTAATGTTTTCCAAACTTGGTGCAAGTGTAGCATCTTTATCTGTACGGGTATGGATAGCAGGCCAACCAAATACACCAGGTATTTTTTCGCCGTTGCGCTTATGCACAAAAACCCGCATAGACGGCGCAATGATATGGTCGCTGCCGCCGTTTCGGATCACATGAATAAAACCGTCTTCCGAAATAAAATTAACCA
>JAAFHO010000591.1 GCA_013297575.1 Chitinophagales bacterium | reverse complement strand
TTAAACAGTTTTTCTTGATTGGCCAAAGAAATACCCACACCGGTATCCGCTACAACAATACTAAACATATTGCCCGCTGAGCCCGAACTGATGGTGACAATATCACCCGAATTGCAAAATTTAATAGCATTAGCCACCAAATTGCGCAACACGATAGCCGTCATTTGGGCATCTACCACTTTCATCGTGTTTTTAGGGATATTGTTTTGTATTGCGACGTTTTTGGTTTTTGCAACAAGATTAAAAAGATCAATTTGTTGTTCTACTAAATGATATACATCCAACCGTTCTAAATGAATTACAGCACCCTCCATTTGGCTTTTGGCCCAAAGCAGTAGATTATCTAAAAGCAATGAGGTATTATCCAATTCCTTTATTAATGCAGGTGTAACATCTTTGAGTTCTTTTTCCGTAATCATATCATCGCTGACAAGTGAAAAAATACCCTTGATTGCACCCAATGGCCCCCGCAAATCGTGAGAAATAATCGAAAAAAGTCGATCTTTCAGTAAGTTGAGGGCTTCTAGTTTTTCGGCTTGCTGGCTGATAAACTGGTTCTGTTCTATTAATTCCAAGTTTTGTGTACTGATTTCTTGGTTTTTTTCTTGTAATTCCTTTGTTTTGGCATCTACTTTTCCTTTCAGTTGGATGTTTTTTAAATGTAATTGCCTTGAATTATAATAAACGATAATAAATATCAGTAGTGCTACTAAACCAAAAAATAACACAAATGCCCACCATTGTAAGTACCATACTTGTTGCACTTGAATTTGGATACGTAGTGCAGTACTCCAGTCATACCCTAATTGGCGCCCCCTGATTTCGATCAGATAATTACCTTGACTAAGACCAGAAAAGGAGCAATAGCCGTCTTTTGATTCTTCCGACCATTTTTGCGCTTCACCTTTGCCTGAAATACGCCATTGATAAGATAGATTTGAAGCGGGGAATGACACACAATGGAATTGAATTTTTATCAATGCGCCATTCGCCACTTCAAGTACTTCATCGTCGAGAAGTTTTTTTTCTTCCTTGCTGTTTACTTCAAGACGATAAAGTGTAGGAGTTATGGTAGGCTTTATTGCAGGTACATCCTTTGGCGTAAAACCAAAACCGACATCTGTACCAATCCAAAGCCGCTGCGTATTGTCCACAAAAATACAGCGATAAGCAAAATTTTTACTCGGTATGCCATCGGACAAGTTAAATCGCATTACCCTTCCATTTTTATAGCAAAGCAAACCATGTACATCTGTACCCAACCATAGTTGATCATGTTGATCTATACTCACCGACCGTACTTCTGTGCCTGTAATAAAACTCGACCCCAGATCAACCTGCTCTATTGTTTTGTTCTGAATATCATACTTTAGTAATCCAAAAGTAGTACCAAGCCATATAATTGAGTCATTATGACTGCAAGCAAGGTCGTGTACCTCAAGTTTGGTAGCATTTATAGATGATGGCAAAGGGAGACTTAAATGAATAAAAGTTTCCGTTTTTTCATCAAAAGTATAAAGGTATTCTTGGCCCACACCCCCAAAATAAAGTTGTTGGTTATCATTCTCTTTGAAACAAATAACCCTATTATTCAATCCATGCTCCTTACCAAAATAACGTATTTTCATAGAGCGATCGGTATAACTTACGCCTGGCAATTCACCAACTTTGGGGGCTTGTGCCAGCCAGATCCGGTGTTTACTATCGCCATATACTTGAAAAACTGCACCTCCTCGCCAAGTTAAATCTATAAGTCCGGCAAATTTATTATTACTTATTCTAAAAATTTTACCCGCAGAATTACTGGCCCAAACGTCATTACCGTCAGAAGTCATGCTATAAACAGCCGAAGTCCCTGCTTTAAAAATGGGTATGGCTTCATGTTCAGATTGACCAGCAGGTATTCTAAATATCGTACTGGATATGCCCCATCTAGCATAATAGTAATCTTTATTAACGGTCTGAGTCGCATAAGCCCAATCATCAATACGGCCATTGTCGTAATAACTTTGAAAGGTTTTTGAATATAGATGCCCTATGCCCAATTCACTACCTACCCAAATACCTTGGTCGCAATCAAGACACAAATGAAATACCGACTTTGATGACAAGGATTCTATATTTTGGGCGGTATTTAAAAATTTTACTGGACTTATGCTGTACGTGGGGTCACTTTTCCTGATTCGGTGTAGCCCTGCACCCAAACAACCTATATAAATATAATCTTTATTGTCATCCAATAAGCAATTAATATTTGGAATATGGGTGATATTTTTACCCAATTGAGGATTGCCGCCATTGATCCAAACTTCCTGAATGCCCGTTGTGCCACCTACCCAAAGCGATTGTTCGGTTCTTTTGAGTACAGATGTAATGGATCTTATCCCTAATAAAGTAGTATTTACTGCAACAAAATTGCTTTGCTCGTTAGAAAATCGATACCATAAGCCATCATTGGTTATCATCCATAAAATACCATCTAATTCCAAGAAATAGCATTGGGCAATTGGTTTTCCAATCTTATACACAGAACGTTTTCCGTTTTCAAATTTGATGATTAAGCCGCTACTTTCGGCCATCCAAATTTGGTCATTTTGATCCGTATAAATCTGAACAGGAGATGCGCTGTTAGCAAAAAACTTTAATTGGGCATGATTGGGTTGGCTAATTATTTCAAAAACATTGGACTGCTTTACAGCAAAAAAACGCTTATCTTTTTGTTCAAAAATGGCAGTAATACCTTTTGATTCTTCTACAAAACGTAGATCTAAGCCATCATAATTATACAAACTATCCTTGGCAAGTAGCAATAAACTACCTGCCCTACTTTGGTGTATCGCAGAAACCGATGTACGCGATCGCCATTCTTTAAAGTTGTCGTAATCATAATTAAATTCCTGCGCTTGGCTGCGGGTTACAGTCCAAAGCAATACAAAGACGGTGAGTAACTTGAATTGATTCGTCGATAGTTGGGGCAAATAACGCCACTTAACCAACACATTTATTTCAAATACACTTCTCGGAAAATATTTTACATGAAAACAAGTCATCGTTTTAGTTTTTTCTATCGAAAGAACGTATTAGAAAATAATATATACAAATCATTCATGCGAATAAAATGATTACTACAACCATTTACTAAAAACTGATTCCAATGTATCTTTAAGTATCGGCTTGCAAATATAGTCATCCATTCCAGAGGACAAACACCGCTCTTTTTCTGCATTCAGCAAACCCGCAGAAACGCCGATAATGGGTACATGGCTATTTTGTTCCAGTTTTCTAATCTCCATCGTTGCGGCACAACCATCCATTTCTGGCATATTTACATCCATAAAGATAATATCAGGCGGCATTTCCCTAAATATGCGAACCGATTCAATACCATTAAGTGCCTCTACAATTGTAGCGTTGGGCAATATGGCCTTACAAATCAACTTAACTAACAATACATTATATGATTGGTCATCAGCAATAAGTATAATAGGGTTAAAATGATTAATTTGGAGTGCTTCAGATGTCATTTATGATGGATTAAATGTGAAATAGAAGGGAATTTGTTCCAAATTACATTTACGAAACCTCCAAAGTTTCGTAAATGTAATAATCAATGATTCGCTTAATTATACCAAAGCGGCATCCAAAATGATTTCCGCATTAAATAACTTTGATACCGGACAATCGCGTTTTGCTTCGTCTGCTGCGGCTTCAAAGGCTTCGGCTGTTATTCCAGGTATAGAAGCACGGGTATGCAAGTGTACTTCCGTAATTGCACCATTATCGAGTACAACAGTTGCTTTAGTGTCAATGGCATCAGCCGTAAAATTTAATGCTTGTAGCACAAAGGAGAGTTTCATCGTGAAACAACCTGCATG
>JAAFHO010000590.1 GCA_013297575.1 Chitinophagales bacterium | reverse complement strand
GCACTCAACGACACGGCCTTTTCCAGCGCGTTTTTTGAGTGGAAACACCGAGCCGCCGCAGCCAAAGTGTCCAAGAAACTATCGGAAAAAGCCCTAAGCAGCAATGGACAAAAGTTCCCCTTGTTCCATCACCTGCCGTTAAAATCTACATACGAAACAGCACTGGGTATGCCCCAGCCGATAATAGATAAATTTAAAAATTGGAAACTGCTAAAGGGTATCCCCATTCGATATTTAGTACCGAACCCAGCGATGGTGCCCTCCGAATGTATCCGCTATTTCAAGGTGGATAATAATTGGGTAAACGCCTTTATCATGGGTGCGTTTTCCATTGGTCACACCGCAAGGGTTGATTTTTCGGAGGAGATAAAACCATTGTTCTCCGATCAATCTATTTCGGGCTTTTTTCTCAACAGCATCGCCGTTTCGGTATGGCACGATTATGAGTTGGATTGCAAGACGAATTTGAGCAAAAATGCAACACCGCTTAGAAAAACCAACCTCGACGTTTTTACCCATATTTATTTATTTAAAGGTCAAATTGCCGAGTTAAATTTCCACCTCCATCCCGGCAAACTTCATCCGGGTTTTTTAGTAGAAAAGACCGAAAAAGGGGTTACTTATCATAAAAAACCCAAGGAAGTGGATGTAAATGTAACCGACAGCATCAATGGCGAAACAAGGGTTATTGATATTCTAAAATTGAAGGCTCAACTTTCTTCCCCCTCGGTAGCGGAGTTTAACGGTAAACTGATGGAAGGTACACCGGACGTAAAATTTACTATAGCGTAGTTGGCAATTTAGCGATATCAAACAAAACAAAGAGACGATGGCAGAATAATAACCTTATGCTTATTAACCAATGAAGTCCAAAAGTAATGCCAGATAAGGAACGAGAACAGTTAGAAAGAGCGAATATAATTCTTTTTGGCACTCTGCAAAATCACTATCATTCCACAACGTCACCACTGACGGATGATAAAATCAAGCCCCCTTAAAGACCCTGATAGACTGCTTAAATAAATTATTACACAAGTAAAAATTTCCATAATATGAACCAGCAACAATACTTAAAAGAATACTTCCAGAAAGCGGCAAAATGCGTAGCAGAATTACGCTCAGTATTGCCTAATGTCACTATTCATATCGCACAAGGCGATGCACAGGCACAGGAAAATTATTTTGCGGCAGCTCAAGTATTTAATACGCGCTTACAGCAAAATCCACTCGCTATCGTGTATTGCGAAAATGAGGAGCATGTATCAACGGCATACAAAATCGCTACTCGAAACGAAATTCCTATCCGGGTACGCGCAGGCGGACACGATCACGAAGGCGAATCTTCAGGGACAAATGTGGTCACCATAGACGTATCCAAAATGACGGCTATCGAACTCGATCCAAAGACAAAAATTGCAAAAATTGGTGCAGGAAATCGCTTTAATCGCCTTACAGCAGCATTGGCAGACAAAGATGTCATGATTGCACATGGCACTTGCGCTACCGTCTGTATTACAGGCTTTACCTTAGGTGGTGGCTGGGGTCCTTGGGCTCGAAAAATGGGCATGAATTGCGAACATTTAAAAGGTGCAACGATGATGTTGGGTGATGGAAGCATCATTAATGTAGATGAAAAAGACGGTAGTGAGAACGAATTACTGTTGTGGGCCTTACGCGGCGGCGGCGGTATGAGCTATGGTATCGTAACAGAGCTACGTATCCAAACTTTTCCGCTGCCCACAGAACTGATTAAGTTTGAACTGCACTGGAATCATTATGATAAAAAAGAGAAATATCCCGAAAAAGACATACCGACTTTAAATATTTTGATGGCTTGGGAAAATGTCATTAAAGCCACTGATACATCACAACTCATTGGCACTAACCTTAAAATAAATGCACGTCCAGCCGTAGAGCATTTTGATTATACGCAAATTACCCATGGTTGTTGTATGTATGGTTATTGGGAAGGAAAAGAACAAGATCTGAGAGATTTTGTCGAAAAACGTTTTGCAGCAGTGCCTCCAAATCTAAAAATTGATGGAAGAGGCGGCACAAATCCGAAAGAACAATATACTGAAGCCAATGGCTTAATGAGTAATTGGGATCGGGAATCTTTTACAAAAGTGAACACAAACTTATATCAATCGAATCAATTCGATCAAGGTGCCCCTCTTCCGCCAGATCTAGATGATCCCGCGCCGCACAAAATCACCTCGCGTTTTGTTAATAGCGAAGGTTTAGAAGCTGATGGCTATAAACAATTATTGTTAAGTCTAACTTCCCCTTTGGTGCTGCCAGAAGGTCGCGATTTGGGCTTATTTACTTACGTTACTTTGGGCGCCATAGTGGGCGATTATTATCGTCAGAACACTGATAAAGCGGAAAATAGTGCTTTCCCTTACAAAGACAAACTCTATACCATTCAGTACCAGACCTGGTGGAACGTAACCGATGAAGAACACCAATACCCCGACCCTTCACAAAAGGAGGATGTCTATAAAAACATCAATCGTGCAATGGATTGGATTGATGCCGCACGTAATTTCGATATTCCGAACACCTCGGGTGCTTTTATCAGTTTCAAAGACATTGCTATCCCAACTCATATTTATTTTGATAAAAATTACGAAAAGTTGAAAGATATTAAAAAAAGGTTTTCCAAAGACCCTCATAATCATTTGAGAACGCGCAAGACGATTATTTAGAAAAATTGTAAAAAAAATTATCACTCATCATTTATTATTCATTCAAAATGGACTCAAACGAAAAATCGCCTGAAATAGATAGAGATTCTATTGTTAGGGCAGCAATTTATCCTGCAATTGGTGTTTGTAGGATAGGAAACAGTGCGGAATATTTCATAGGACCAGAAGTAACGCATCGAGATCCGCAACCTGCTAGTTTTTACCGCGATTCAACAGGTAAATTAAAAAGACAAGCGGCACGTTTTCGGGTGTATGGATTAAATGCCTCAGGAGAACCCGTCCGTGAATTGACAACAGATGAAGCTGAAATTAAATGGCAAGTAAAATTAGCCAACCAAAAATCGGCTTGGTATCAATTCCAACTCGCAATGGATATTCCAGAAGCGAAGGACGCTCCTCCTTCGTGTTTGCGGAATGCAACGGTAAGCGACCGCAAAAAGTTAATTATTGACCACGATCCTATTAGTATTTGCGGTAAAAACCTAAAAAGCGAGCCTTTTATGGGTGCATTCATGGATACTGATGTATATCTCGGCGAATTGCATACCGATGAATCAGGTCGGTTAATTGTTTTAGGTGGTCTAGGTAAATCGGCTTCTTATAATGGGAGCAAAGCGGTTACTTTTGCTAATAATGAGGGTTGGCATGACGACACTTCTGATGGGCCTGTAACAGCAACTGTAATGCTGAATAAAATTCCCTTGGAAGTTGAACCTGCATGGGTTATTACTGCACCACCTGATTATGCCCCAGACCAAAAATCGGTAAGGACGATGTGGGATTTAATGCGAGATACAGGAATAAAAGCAGGACTGATAAATCCAGCACCTACTCAACCTTCTTTTATGCATGATATATTGCCTATTTTTGAAAGAATGACCAAATTACAATGGGTAAATGCGGGTTTTGCAGCTGGTTTTGGACACGGAGGGCTTTTCAACTATACCACTCCTGAATGGATTGCCAAATTATCTAATCCAAGCCCTGCATTTTTAGAGGTAAGAAAAGTCTTGGTTGATCATTTTCGAAATTATAAAAAAAATGATACATCACCTTTACTGTTCCCTTGGTTGTATGGCGATGCGATGGACGTGCCGAGTAGCAATAGCCCGAGACAAAATGCAACGCTATCTGACACACAATTGATGTTTTTGCAACAATGGGCTGAGGGGAAATTTATAGATGA
>JAAFHO010000061.1 GCA_013297575.1 Chitinophagales bacterium | reverse complement strand
ATCTTGTTCATAATCTTGCAAAACTGCAATTTTGCCCGCCGCTACCACAGGTGTAAGCAAATTACCAACAAAACCTTTTTCAGAAGCAGGTTCTATATAATCTATTTTATCCCAACAACGGATCTGCACCACCACCACACCGCTTGTATTTTCCTTGATCCAATCTTTAAACACATGCACAAACCGCGTTCCAAGCCCAATACCAAAATTATCGCGCACTCCTGCGTCCATAATTTCTAATGCAGGTTGTGTGGGCAACCACGTATTAGGCAATATATACGGAAATGTACAGTTCATCCGCAACGCAGAGCGCAATAAAAGACTATCTCCTTGCTGGTGCTCAAATAAACGCCGCCACTCCACTCCGTCAATTTCAGTCCCCAATGAATCATTTCGATGCTCCACCGGACGCGTCAAATAACTCATACCCAACGGACTAATCAACAATCGGCGACTATCATTAATAATATAAGGCGACAAAACCAGCATAGGAATAGTGGCCGACTCCTCGGCGGAGCGATAATCGGATACCTTTCTGTTAAATCGGCCACGTACATTTTCATTCAATTGTTTTTCAAAATAGTAGCCGCGATCAATTTGATAATTATGCCCAGCGTAATGGTACTTTCGGAAAGGATAAATCAAATCATTCGATACCAAAGACGAGGTGATGGGGTTGAGTAAATCACGCCCAATATCTGAAAATAAATGTGGATCTAGCACACGCACACTACCATCAGTGTGTTCCAGCAGCATTGCTTCGCGTAAATACGCAGCACCCAGCATTCCCCCAGATGCACCGGTAATCAGCGCGGTTTGGTTCATCATCTTTCCTTCTGTCATGCGATCCATCGCTTGCAGCACCCGCACTACCCACAAGCCCGCAGTGTGTCCGCCCCCACTAACGCAGACGACAACCAACTTGGGCTTGGTAGTCCCCGTTTTTTGCTTATCTTTCCAATGATTGAGTATCGTTTCTGTTCGTTTTTTATCTTCTTCCAGTATCGAATCTGTACTGAAGGTCTCCAATAATTTATAACTGAATTTCGGATTGAGTGCTGGGGTGTAATCCAAGCCATACACATGGTTTTGGTAAACAAAAAACCCTTTCGCCGTAATAAAATTAATCAACGTTATCAAAGCGATAAATGCAAATGTACTCCACTGTCGAAACCAAAACGTAATAGCGCCAAAAAATGCCATTATTATGCTAAATAACATAAAAACGCTCACACTTGTCGGTAATTTGGCTCCTGTCACTTCCATCAACCAACCGTGCAGCATCAAAAGCAGGAATGCCACACCTTGAACGATAATGGCATTAGTATGGTTTTGACGGAAAACCTTATTCAACAAATACGGATCATAATGCGCCACACTCCGCACCAAACGCACATGACAACGTTCGGTCAAATAAGTGTCCACGCGCCAACGTGTAGCCCCTGCTTTAATTTCCCCAATGGTTGGTATGCGTTGTCCTGGTGCTAACAGCCGACCACCCCGACGCGGCACAAATTGGCCGGCCCTCAAAAACGCAGCCATATCCTTGTTGGTAAAATGTAAATAAATAGCCAATCCTAGCACCAAAGCGATAGTACCTAATATAAAACTGCTTATATTTATCACAATTTCGCTCCATTTGGTCATTTCGTCATTACTTTGGAACCAAATAGCTGCGCTAAGATAAGTACACAAAAAAACAATCGGAAGAAGGCTATTATTCAGGGTAAATTTGGTGAATGGCGCACTCAACGTAGCCAAAAACGGAAAGCGGTCGGCGCAAAGCAGATAAGTCGTTAGGTTCCAAATCATAAAAAAAGCACCAAAGGCCGCACCTGTCAAGAATGAACTCCAGAAACCCACTTCGCCACAGTATTCTGGCGTGAGCATGAGGTAATGAACACCAAACAACCGACCCGCCTGCCCTGTTACCAATAGCCCCAAAAACGCCCACAAGAATACCAATACCAAATGGCTTCTAATGTGTAAAATTAAAAGTCGAATAGGGAACGAGAATTGTAATTGGCGTAGTAGCATATTAAGTCGCAAAAATAAGCGCATTTTTTGCAATTGTGTGGCAAATCTACCGATACATTACTTGTTAATGACGAGAATGTGATGAAATACTGTATCAAGTAAGGCTATAAACGATAGTTGGCATTAAAAAAAAAGCACCATTGAAAGTACGTTTACCTCCAATGGTGCTTTGCTGAATGCTATTAGTTGACTCTATTTTTTAGGTTCAAATACCATCAGTGTTTTTTTATCGGCATAAATTACCCGATTTTCCACTTCATCCACTTTATAAATTGGACGGGCATCGTTAAAAATAAATTTATCTACTTCTGTGCCGTTATCTTTGTTCACCTGTACCAGTACTTTTTCGCCACTTTTCTTGTCTTTTGTAAAGAAATAAGCAAAATCCTGCGTTTGTGAAAAAGCCGAACGTCTTCCGGGAGGGATAAGGGAGGCCGCTTGAGCCATCATATTGCCTGCTACCATTTGATTTACGCCTTTATTGGCGTTTTTCCCACCTCTAGTTGCGGTGTTTTCGTCATTTGTCACCACCCCTTGTGTCATTTCTGCTGCTCCTTTCATCGTTTTCGTTGTACCCGAAATTGTCATGGCTGCACCACCAAGGGCTAAGCCTGCGGACAACGCATTGGTCATAAATGCTTTTTTGTCGAAAGGCTCCTTATAATGCCGCTCCACTACGTCGCCTTCTGGTTTTGCAATCACGAAATCTTCGAGGCCTGCAAAATAATAAGAATCATTGCGAATTTCGACAAACTGAATCTCCGAAACATTGGTTTTGGTATCCTTGGAGATATAACCTTTGGGGTATTTATCGGGATTGAGCAACCATATATCGTCTTTGTTGTACACCAACATGGTTTTGCGCTTTTCGTCGTATTCCAATTTGCTTTCAGGATTGATGTTAAGTTTGTATCTTTTCAATCCAGATCCCTTTTTAGGAGAGAAATAAAAGTGATCGGCATATAAAAACAAAGCACCTTTTTCATATTTATACAGGGCAAAATCGGAGTCTTCGTCAATATCATCTTCTTCAAATTCGGAAGGGAGCGACTGTGGTTTTTTCCATAGTTTTTTACCATTGGCATCAATTTGCATGGTTTTATTATAACCATAAATTACCAGGTGTCCATCTGCATTATCTTGTATATCTTTTATATTACGCGCTTCGAAATCATTTTTCCAAATTGGTTTTCCATCATCCACGCTAAAGAAATTACAACCTTTTGTATGAACAATCAACAATTTGCTGCCCTCCAATGAATACCATTTGATATTATCGTCTGCTTCCAGTGGGTTTTTCCATTTTGCAACACCCGATGCCACATCCAATGCGGTGATTTCATTACCCATCCGTTTTACACCAGCATTCAGGGCTTGCGCAATAAGACCACCTTTGCTGTGCTCAACAAAATAGGCAGTTTTCTGATCTTCGCTAAAAAAAATACGGGCAGGCTCAAGATCACCTGTCCAAGAAACTGAACCATCGGCCACTTTGAGCATTGCCACCTCGCCTTTGTATTGGAAAATCATAAACTGATTTTCCTGCAATAGCACTGTTGTACCGGTTGGCACTACTACTGGAGTAGGCGGTGCATTTTCTGCTTTTACAGAACCCATCATTTTGCCGAAGCCTGAACCAGTAGCCTTTAGCGCATTAGAAGACCATTTTTTGTTACCCGATTTACCATCAACGAGGTGTAAGCGAACAAAACCATCCGCTTCGGTACGTACGAGTATGGCATCCAAATCAGGGATTAATTCGTATTCCGCAATTTTTTTGTAGGCATCCACCTCACGATCTAGGATAATTTTGCCATCGCGACTGTCCACCATAGTGTGATTGACCACAACATACGCCGAATTGGCTACTTCAAAAAAGTCTAATTCTTCATCTTGACCCAATTTGGCCGAAAGAGCCTGGGTTTTAGATCGGTTAATTTTCCATTTTACGGCATGGGTAAGCACATCAACTCCGGCATAATAATCGTCGCCTTTAATAATAGGAACGCCGGTAAGTGAATGAAAGAAGATGGTGTTGGCAGCACCCGGCAGTTCTGTTGTCCAGTCTGCTGTGCGTTGGCCAAAAATGTTGGAACAGGCCATAAGCATGGCTGTGGCCACAACGATAAAGTTGTACTTTTGCATTGTTTTATATATTAATTGTGAGTAAAAGAGTTTGTGTAGAGAACGAGTTGTAAAATAAAAAAACGTAAGAATATGCCTTGTTTACGATCTAAGATTGTCTATTGTTTTAGATTGTTAAACGGGAATATTAAGTTGATTTTCTTGATGCAAAGATACAAAAAATTTACCAACCGATCGGTTGGCATATTCAAAAAACACCCGTACCTTTGCTGACCGTTCGGTTGGTAAAACTCATTTTTATAAGTTTTCCTTTAAAAAACTGAATAAAATTGGTAAAATGCCTGTACAAAAAATAGAAAAAGTGGATTTTTTGCTGCGCTGTTGGGAAGTTTTTAACCGACAGGGTTATCACAATACTTCTATGCAAGACCTAGCAAAGGCTACCGGGCTACAAAAAGCAGGACTTTACCACCACTACCCCACTAAACAACTATTGATGGAAAGCGTACTGGACTTTGCCATGCAGCGCTTTAGGTCTTATGTACTTGCTGTGGCGGCAGATACTTCACTCCCCGTAGAACAACGGTTTGAAAAAATGCTCCGCCGACAGCGCAGGCTGGCCATGTTGCAGCGACAAGGTTGTTTTTTTGCCAATATTGCTTTAGAGACTGGCCGCGATGAAATCTTTAATAAAATGCTGCTGCTGGCGATGGAAGAGTGGACGGTAAGTCTAAGCAGTTTATACGCAGATCGTTTTGAAGAAGCCGATGCCGTTATGGAAGCACGCCGCGTTATTATGGAGTACGAAGGCGCTGTGGTTTTTTATAAAATTTCGGGCAACCCCCAATACTTAGAAGATTTTGTTACCCGCGCTACTAAAGCATTCCGTGCGGTACCATCTATACAACATATTCACCATCATACATCTATAGGTATATGAAAAAGATAAATTTTGCTCATCTAGTTGCACGTGGCCTCAATGCATTGGCCTATGTAGCCCCCAGTTTGGCAGGGCGTATTGCGTTCACGCTCTTTTGCAGCCCAAGCAAGAAAACCCCCAAAAAAGAAGAACTCAATTTTTTGGCCACCGCCGATCTCACCTACGAAACCTTAGACGGACGTAAATATGGTGTATGGCATTGGGGATTCAAAGGCCCTACTGCGCTACTGGTACATGGCTGGGAAAGTCATTCTGGCCGCTGGCGTAAAATGGTACCAATATTACTCAATGCAGGCTATCAAGTCATTGCTGTGGATGCTCCAGCACATGGCCGCTCGGATGGCAGTCGCTTTACCATGATAGAATATGCCGGTATTATTCGGTTTTTGCTCCAAAAATACACACCCGTTGATTTGGTCATAGGACACTCCGTGGGTGCTACTTCTGTGGCTTGGGCATTAGGCACTTCGGGACAAGCCATTCGACCAAAGAAAGTCATTTTGATGGCTCCATTTACATCATTGCGTTATACCTTGACCAAGTCTGTAAAAAGCATTGGTATAAGCGATAAATTATTGAGTGAGGCTGTAAAACACATTGAATCATTCTTTAAAGTTGCTTACGATGACATCGATATTACGCACCGCTCCCACCTGCTTTCGGATATTGATACGCTAATTATCCATGACCGTACCGACAAGGTGACTGCCTATACTGAAAGTGAGTTATTACACGCTGCGTGGCCAGGTTCAACATTACTCCTTACTGAGGGGTTTGGACATGGGCTAACTGCACCAGAGGTTTATCAAACATTGGAGGACTTTATAGTAATGCAGGAATCCGTAAAAGCACTATAAAAACTTATATATGAGTGTACATTCGTGCGTTTTTTGTAAAATTATCCAAGGTGAACTGCCGTCCAGTATCGTACATGAGAATGAACATGTAATTGCATTTTTGGATATTAATCCGATCAATCCGGGACATGTTCTGATTGTACCAAAGCAGCATTATGGTTCCCTCAAGGAAGTACCTACTGAAACGGCCATGCAGTTGTTTAAGGTAGTATTGGATGTGGAAAAGGCCGTTTGGGTAGCAGATGGCGTGCGCTGCGAAGGCACTAATCTTTTGCAAAACAATGGTAAAAGTGCTTGGCAGGACGTGTTTCACGTGCATTTTCACGTCATTCCACGATATAAAGGGGATAATTTTAAAATTAAGATAGAGGCTGGAAAACCGAGTCGGGAGGAATTGGATACGATGGCTTCTCATATCCGCGACAGTATTTAATTACCCCAAATCCAACCCTTTTATCATCCGTAAATACGACCGTGCAAATAGGGGCAACGAGGTATAATCCAGTAGGCTTAGGTCTGGTTTTAAGCGTTTGTAACGGCTAATCCAAACTTCGGTAATTGCCTTAACGGCCTGCTCAATAGCCGTTTTTTTGAGTTTGCCATCGGGGCTATAGAAGGATGCTGAAAAACCTAATTCAGCAAAAAAAGGTTGCTCGGTAATATGATAGAACAGGTGTAAATAATCCTTATCGGGTGGCGGTGGGGTACAATGATACAGTGCATAACCCACGGCGTATTTAACGATGGCCATTTGTAGGGTTTCTGAATGATTCTGTTCCAAATGCCAGTCCATTTTGGGCAATTCCGAATCGAGCATCGACTGTATCCGGTCGTGTCCTACCGTTGGATTTATACCAAAAGTGCTTTTGGTATTGTACAGTTCGGCCATTAAAGATGTATCACTGCGTTCTATTATTTTTTGGAAGAGTTTCTTCATGGCCTCTACCTTTACCGCAGGCGCTTTTTCGTCCTTATTAAAATAGGCTTTGAATACTTTTTCCAAGGTATCCATCACAAAACCCTCGGGGCGCGTTAAATAATCAATCCGAAACGCGGTACCCAACATCAAATACACATAGCCACCGGGATACCGATTAGGGTCTGGTTGTGCGGTTTCGAGGCATTGAAGTAAGCCATTTATTTCTTGGCGAATATATTTTACTTTGGCTCTTTTTTCATGTTCAGGCAAAGGCATTATCTCCATCGCCTCTTCTACAGGGCGCAAGGTTTTGAATTCCTCCAGCAAAAGATCGTCCTGTTTGTCGGCATTGACGGAAAGTTCAATAAATGCCTGAACCAGTTTGTACGGCGAACCATCGCGGGTAGAACTATCAAAAACGATGGTTAAGCAATTATCCGGAGAAAGGGCAAAACGAGCATAACGCAACTTAAAATTTTGCTCCACCAACCGGCGCATAAAACTCACTTTTAGTTCATCTACCCAAGCAATACGACTCTCCACTTTGATTTGGTCGCGGTTGGCATGACCCGTTATTTTGCGCGATCCTTGGTGGAACTCGAAGCGCAAGCCCCGCTCGTCTTCTGTCCATCTTACGTTGTCCTCTTGCTCATCGCGTAAGAAGATCAACATTTCCCGATAGGCATCTATTGGCCTTTTTTCTTCAAACAATTGCAGGGAGCGGTTCCATGCCGATTGCTGCGTTTCCGATTTATAGGCATCGGTATAACGGCCAAAAACAACGACAGGCTGCTTTGAATTGGGTGTTGACGAAGAAAATAAGCGAGACAGAAAAGACATAAAAAATTGAAAATCAGCAACTTATAAACAAGGCTAAATATTGCATGTTGGAAATTCCGCGTAAAAGTAGAATTTTGTCGGCAAATAAATAAATTTATCTCTTATTGCTCCTTTTATATGTCCATATTTAGAACAACAATCGCCCCAAGCCCTGCTCCATTTCAAATCAACCATAAGACGCGTATCCTGATGGCAGGCTCTTGCTTTACAACGCATATTGGGCAATACCTGCGTACCCGAAAATTTGAGGTAATGACCAATCCAATGGGCGTTATTTACAATCCTGTTTCGCTAGCCCAGTCCATACTGCCCGATCAGGATTTTACGGCAGATCAATTTTTTCAAAATGAGGGACTTTGGCGGCATTGGAACCTCCATTCCGATTTGGCATATCCAGACCTCGATACGGCTGTAGATCAGGCCCAAAAAACGGCTGATAGCACCCGTAACTACCTCCAAACCACAGATGTTTTGATATTGACATTGGGTACTGCCCATGTTTTTTATCGCCTTGATCGAGATGAAATTGTAGCAAATTGCCACAAAATGCCCGCAAAGTTATTTGACCAACGCCGCCTTAGTGTGGCCGAAACAGTGACCACAATTTCCAATTTGATCCAACAAGTGCGCGCCATTCAGCCTAATCTGCAAATTATATTGACCGTGAGTCCTGTACGACACTGGCGCAACGGCGCAGTTGAACACCAGCGCAGTAAATCGGTTTTGCTACTGGCTTGTGCCGATCTTTGCGAGCAATTGCCCAATACCCTTTACTTCCCTGCTTATGAATGCCTCATGGATGACCTGCGCGACTACCGTTTCTATGCTGCGGATATGCTCCACCCTTCCGAAACGGCCATTGAATATATTTGGCAACATTTTGAAGCCACGTTTTTATCGACACCCACACAACAATTATGTAAGCAAATTGAAAAAATTGTGGCTGCCGCGGCACATCGTCCATTCAATCCACATACCGCCGCGCACCAAACATTTCAACAAAAACAACTGGATGCCATTGCTGTGATGGAAGCAACATATCCGGAAATACGTTTTGAGGAAGAAAGGCGGCTTTTTATACAGTCCTAGCACACCAACAAAAGGTGTATATTGCACCCTTTGTATTGCCGTTGGCTATCCAAAAACCGTTAAAAAAATATGATCCCAAGCATCTCCACTCCAATACTCCAATTAAAAATTACCCTCAAAAAAAGCAACCCGCCTATTTTTAGGCGCGTAGAGGTACCAGATGGCTTTAATTTGGCCAATTTACACACTATTATTCAGGTGAGTATGGGTTGGGACGATGCACATGCGCATCAGTTTACGGTAGGAGACCACCGTTATATCGCTCGGGCAATACCGGCTGACAAAGCAGGCATTTACCTTCCAGCCCAATCAATTTTGTTGAATACCGTATTTTTATCTGTAAAAAATAAAATCCAATACGATTACGATTTTGGGGATAATTGGGCGCACACTATTGAATTGGAAAAGATACTTCCATTTGTAGAACAAACCGATTATCCGCGTTGCACCGTAGGGAGTATGGCTTGTCCAATGGAAGATTGTGGTGGCCTCCAACGTTATTATTACTTATTGGAGGTATTACAAAACCCTACACATCCCGATTATTTCGAAATACTGGAATGGGCCGGCGGCGATATTTATCCCGAAGATTTTTCTACAGAAGATGTCAACAAAGATTTGAAAGCGGCATTTAAGACACTGTAAATAAGTTTTTTATACACGTAGTATATTTTCCACCACAACGTAGCGTCCGCGTTTTCCACCACAAAAGTGCACAAAGTTCACAAAGACGTAGAGTAGGCGCTTCGCTTGTTTTTTAGAACACAAAGCGTTAAGTACTAGCCTCCGAAATATAAGCACAAACACTAACGATACTCAGTATAAAACGAAAACAGCCCATGCCGGTTATAAAAACCAACATGGGCTGTATTTCTAAAATGGGAAATGGAAAACTAGATTAACGTTTTACAAATTTTCCACTAAACAATGTATTTCCTTTTTCCTTCACTAATACAAAATACACACCGCTTGCTAAGGTTTCAATATTCAATTGAGCAACGGCATTTTGAATAGCATTCCGTTGGGTATGTACGGTACGTCCCATTAGATCTACGATTTCGATATCCGCATTTTCGGGCGAAAACTCCGCAACAAAAGAGAGTGTAAGGTTACCATCCGTTGGATTTGGGAACAATACTGCTTTTTCAGAAAGATCTTGTGGCTCTTGCGCCCCAGTTGTTTTCACCACAGTAATCGTTTTATCAATGCCATTTGCGCAACCATTAGCGGTAGTGGCAATCATAAACACCTTATAAGTACCTATTGCGGTATAAGTGGTAGATGGCTGTGCAGTGGTTGCAGTAGTTTGGTTGCCAAAATCCCAAAAATGAGATGTAGTACCTGTTGTCAAATCAGTAAAGTTAACTACGCCACTCGATGCCAAATCTACTGTACTTGGATTGGCCTCAAAGTTGACAGCTGGTGCAACGGGTGCAGCGGCTACAGCAACCTCGAATGGTGTGCGGCCACATACAGATGGTAATTCAATTAACCAATCAAAGAAATAGTAATAGGTAAATGTAGTATTCGCACCTGCAGGAGAAACACCACGAATGATAGAAACGACATTTTGGATGGTATGAGGATAACCCGCGCCAGAGGTGGTGTGCTTAAATTCTTTACCACCGGCCAGAGTTAGCTTGTAGCCATCACCAACTGGGACGTTAAAATTGAGCGTAATACGCTGCTCACCAACCGTTGAAATAGTCACTGTTTTTGTTGCAATTTGGGATCCAAGGCTATTCACCAGTGTAATAATCCTTGCACCAGTTTCGTCAGCATATACTTTTACAGATTTAAGTTTGAAAGCCTTATCCGCATTAAATTGCAAAGACCCTTCATTACTTAGAGCGGAATTTCCTGTGATCGCCGTTTTGCCCACAGAATACGATAGACCAGAGGTCACGTAATAAGTGGTGTTTTGGGTCAATACAGGTGTAAGGTAGTTTTTACCTTCTGCCAATGGCACGGTACTCGTAGGCGAATTATACCACTGGGCAACTTCATTGGATGCCAAATCGGTATTATACGTCAAGAGTACCCGAGAATTGGCACATAGCGGCGATGTTTGTAACGAATTGATAACGGCAGTAGAATATTCGTCGTTTGCTAAAGTAAATGGTGTCTTGAAGCGATTGTTCAATGGGCGTGTATCGGCTTGGCCATTTACACTCACCACATTTAGCACTAGGATATAGCTACCTGGTGCAACACCTGTCACTGAAGGTAGTGTAAGTTCAACAAATGCATTTGGTGCTAGCGTACCCGTCCAATCGTAGATTAGCGGGGTGCCATTTTCCAAACCATAAGAGAATTGGATAGAAGTGATCGGTGTGGTACCTCCATTTTCAAAACTAACGCCCACTTCTACCGGGCCATTGCATAGGCCACGTACTTTCATATTAGCCACAATCACATCGCGCTCATAAGAAATCGGTGTAGCAGGGACATTACCATCATTGACTAAATAGTTAAACGCAGATTCAAGGTTAATCACACCCATACCGTAAGTATTGTCTTCACCAGTTGCGCCGAGATCTGTTGCACTATTGTACAATGCTAATTTCAATTGCGTACCGGAGAGTGTTGGGAAGGCTTCCCTCAAGAGCAAGATAGCACCAGAAACGTGTGGTGCAGCCATTGATGTGCCATCAATGGAGGAATATTGGCCATTGTTGAAAGAAGAACGTACATTAACACCGGGAGCAGACACTTCTGGCTTAATTAACAACTGTCCTGCACCACCACATGGGCTTGGTCCACGGCTAGAGAAATCTGCAATGGCGAGGCTCGCAAGTGCTCCGTCAACAGCACCTACGGCAAAAGTATTGACCAAAGACGTATTGATTGCAGCACCTGAAGTAACTGTACTTGGAGCAGGCCCAGCATTACCTTGTGCAAAAACCACAGCAATACCAGCAGCCTCAAGTGCATTGATCGCATTTTTAGCGGTCGTAGTATTGCAATCTACATTACCAGCACGCCAAGAGTTATTCAATACATCAGGTTGATCGGCAGTAGTAGAGGCATTACCATCCGGGTTAAGACCCCATTGGATAGAGTTAACATTATCGAAAATAGTTTGTGTCAATGCTGCAGTACAACCCGTTCCATCAGGATTAACAGGAAATGACATAGGAGCACCGATCCAGTGTGCATTATAAGCGACACCGATAGTATCGTTGGTTTTGCGGTCAATACCGACCATAATTCCTGTAACGTGCGTACCATGGTCTGCGCAATCTTCAGGGTAACCTGAACCGTGCCAAGCCTGTGCTTTGGCTACTTGTTGTCCCCAGAAATTACCTACAAGTGCTGGATGGTCTCCATCCTCGCCTGTATCAATGATCATACCTTTACGGCTATATCCTGTGTAGCCTTTTTTCCACATAAACGGTGCTTTAATCGCACGCAGACCTATTTCAGAGCCGTTTGGTGATGGCATTGATGGTTGTGGATTACTGATTGATTCGGTTTCGATCGTGTAATTCCAACTCACTTTACCCACTTCAAGCCATGATGCTATGGTTTCAATGGCATTTGGTTTTGCTTGTACGCGGATGGCATTAATGACCCAAACAGGTTGTGCGGAACCTTTTTCAACGCCGCTCAGTTGGGCGAGTCGCGCTAAAATTTCGGGTTGAGTAGCAGCGGCTTTTGCCTGTAAAAGCGTAATCACCTCATAAGAGCGGGTGGCAAGCGGTGTTTTTTCTGCTTCATATTTATCAAGTAAAGCACCTGCGTCCACAAAGTCGGCAAGTTCAATAATAATATCTTGATACGAGGTAGGGGTCGCATCCATTCTTAGGGTGAGATCCTGTGAAATTTTACTATTGTGTACTTGTGAAAAAGCAAACAATGGCAGGGCTAACGCCCAAAACAATGTGGTTATTTTTTTCATGATAACGAAATACTGGTTGCTGAAACTTAGTGAAGATCATCCACAACTGGTTGAATTACTGCATGAGGTAAAAGCGGTACTTCATCCAGATGGAGGTGTGGAAAAGATCAAATAGGGTGCAAATTTAATAAAGACTTTTGATCTATTAAACAACAATAACAAAACAAGCGACGAATAAGTATCACCTTATTCGTCGCTTGCAAAATTATGTATGTAAAACGAGGAAAAAGAATACTTGTTTTGGTTCAATAATTGCAAAAAAGGTTAATTCTCGTAGTATTTTTTGGACTGAAACAAAAACAAATATCCGTCGAATAAATCCCTGATAGTGTCTGTTTTTTACAAAAAAGGCACCTTGCATACCTTGGCAGTGAGTCTTTTTCCTCCGGCTACAATAAATATTTCTGTGTCGGGCAAAGCAAATTTTGCTTTTACATAACCAGTACCCAGCGGCAGGTCTAGCGATGGAGAGTGTGTACCAGAAGTTACGACCCCAATGATGGCACCTCGCTTGCTTTCGATGGTATAGCCGTGGCGTGGTACGCGTCTTTCGCTTTCTAACTTGAACCCTACCAGTTTGCGCTTGAGTCCATCTGTTTTTTGTTTGCGGAAGCGTTCGATGGATGGGAAATCTACGCCTTTATTGAGTTTGGTGATCCATCCTAATCCTGCTTCGAGTGGGCTTGTTTTATCGTCGATATCATTGCCATAAAGACAAAATCCTTTTTCGAGCCGAAGGGTATCCCGAGCACCAAGGCCACAAGGTTTGATGTCAAACTTTACGCCAGATTTCATGACTTTATCCCATATTTTTGGAATATCTTTGTTTCGGGCATAAATCTCAAAACCACCTGAGCCTGTATATCCAGTTGCCGATACGATAACATTATCACAACCTGCAAAACGGCCTTTTTTGAAGGAATAGTAAGGAATTTCGCTGAGTGCAATATCGGTTAGTTTTTGGATAGCAATGGCTGCTTTTGGGCCTTGGATCGCGATAAGACCTGTTTTTGCCGATATATTGGTCAATTTTAGATCTAGTCCTTTGCTGTGTCGTTTGATCCAACGCCAGTCTTTTTTTTCATTACTGGCGTTTACAACGAGCATATAGGCTTGTTCACCTGCAGCGCACATATCTTCGTCGAGGCGATAAACGAGCAAATCATCTACAATACCGCCTTTGGCATTGGGTAGGCAGGAGTATTGTGCGTCGCCAATAGCGAGTTTGGATACATCGTTGGAGGTGATACTTTGCAAAAATTGGGTGGCGTCTTTGCCTTTGACGATAAATTCGCCCATGTGCGATACATCAAATATCCCTACCCCATTGCGCACCGCGTGGTGCTCGTCGGTGATAGAGGTATATGAGATGGGCATATTGTACCCTGCAAATTCGGCCATTTTAGCGCCTAGAGCGATATGCCGATCTATAAGTGGTGTTGATAGCATTTTTTGATTGATTCTATTAGGGCGCTAAGGTAGAACTATTTTTTAATTATTGATGAAACCACGAAGCGAAGGGGGCTTTTTCTACCACAAATGCGTAAGTTATTCGCTTCTTTTATTGAAGTTAATGAAATCTTAGGGACACTTTTGTGGTAGTTTTTGGGTGTGCACTAAGGAATGAAATTTAATTGAAAAGGGTCTATCTTTTCTCCATTAAAACGTGTTGCCCACTTGCAAATCTCGAAAGGTTAAAATTTAGTGCAATAATGCTTACTTCCTACTTTTTTTCGCCAAAAAAAGTAGGCAAAAAAGGCTGCGGCTGACGAAAAATGCGGTGTCGGTCACCGACGCATGGAGGTGTTGCTTTCGAGTTACGGCGGCGCCAAAAAAAACTCGCCGCACAGTCGAGCGGGGACTGCGTCCCTCCAATTCCATTTGGCTCAAACACTTTTTGGCTTCATCCGCCTCCACTTTCATGCTGAGCCTAGTCGAAGCACGAGCAAAAACGGCATACTTCGGCAGGCTCAGCATAAATTTTTCTAAGGCCGGTCTTGCCACACTTGGGGTACTGTACTTCAGTCTAAATTGTAAAACATATCACCAAAAACAAAAGTGTACCCTTTCTAAAAATTTAAATAAGGTGGCAGTCATTATATTAATATTTGACTACTATTTCCTGAAATAACTCGTTTTGGAGGCCTCTTACTTGCATGGTTACCGTTGGTTTGTCGTTGTTCCATTGAATTTTGAGGAGTCCAAAATTCTTTTTTACAATCATATCGCCTACCCTGAACTTGTTTGCTTCAGTTGTGCCGCTACGAATATGAGTCATGCCGCTTGAGGTAAAATCGTAAAGTGGATAGGGCAGCCCTGTGATATCCATTTTGGATATTTCTGCCATGTGG
>JAAFHO010000588.1 GCA_013297575.1 Chitinophagales bacterium | reverse complement strand
GCCTGCAACGCCCACAATACCACGGCGAATTACCCGAAGGAAATAACGGCCTCGGTTTGATGCTGCTTGGTATTACGGGCGACGAGGTACTACCCGCCGATATATACAACGAACTAAAAAACAAGGCGTTGCAATCGGTACGCGGTACGGTGCAAGCCGATATTTTGAAAGAAGATCAGGCGCAAAATACCTGCATTTTTAGCACCGAATTTAGCCTTCGTGTGATGGGTGATGTGCAGGAATATTTTATCAAAAATAAGATCCGCAATTTTTATTCGGTGTCCATTTCTGGGTATCATATTGCGGAGGCTGGTGCAAATCCAATCTCTCAATTGGCCTTTACGCTTGCCAATGGCTTTACTTTTGTGGAATATTATAGGAGTAGAGGGATGAATATCGATGATTTTGCACCCAATCTTTCCTTCTTTTTCTCCAATGGTGTCGATCCTGAATATGCTGTGATCGGTAGGGTGGCGCGCCGTATTTGGGCCAAAGCCATGAAGCGGATGTACGAAGCCAACGAGCGCAGCCAAATGTTGAAATACCATATCCAAACCTCTGGTCGTTCGTTGCACGCGCAGGAGATTGCTTTTAACGATATTCGCACCACATTGCAGGCATTGTACGCTATTTATGACAACTGCAATTCGCTGCACACCAATGCCTACGACGAGGCCATTACCACTCCCACGGAGGAATCGGTGCGGCGCGCAATGGCAATCCAATTGATTATCAACCACGAATTGGGTTTGGCCAAAAACGAAAATCCAAATCAAGGGTCGTTCATCATCGAAGAATTGACGGATCTAGTAGAAGAAGCGGTGTTGCTGGAATTTGACCGAATTACCGAACGCGGTGGCGTATTGGGTGCTATGGAAACGATGTACCAACGCGGTAAAATACAGGAAGAAAGCCTGTATTACGAAACGCTCAAACATACCGGCGAACTGCCTTTGATCGGGGTAAATACATTCCTTTCCAAAGAAGGATCGCCAACGATATTGCCATTAGAAGTAATACGCGCCACAGAAGAAGAAAAAGAGGCGCAAATTATTACTTTACAGCAATTGCATACAACGAATGCCCACAAGGCACTACAGTCGCTCCGACGGTTACAACATGCTGCGATCCATAACCAAAATTTATTTGCAGAATTGATGGAAGCGGTAAAAGTGTGCTCATTGGGGCAGGTAACTAATGCGTTGTATGAGGTGGGGGGGCAGTATAGGAGGAATATGTAAAAATTACTTATCTTTGTAGAAAAATAGTATAACATGATAACCTCTTTTGCGCAATTAGATCCAAATGGTTTTTATACTTATGCGGATTATTTACTTTGGAAATTTGACGAACGCGTCGAATTATTACGTGGACGTGTTGCTCAAATGTCTGCCCCATCGCGGAGGCATCAAGGCATTAGTAGTAACTTACATCGTATTTTGAGCAATGCCTTATGGAAAACGCCCTGTAAAGTTTATGCCGCACCATTTGATGTACGATTGTTTAAAAGCCAAAATAGAGAGGTGACTACTGTGGTGCAACCTGATATTTGTGTGATATGCGACCCAACTAAACTCGATGACCGCGGTTGCTTGGGTGCACCAGATTTAATCATCGAAATTATTTCACCAGGCAACAGTAAACGAGAAATGAAGGATAAATTTGAAATTTATCAAGATGCAGGTGTACTGGAATATTGGATTGTGTCACCTATAGAGAAAACTGTTCAGGCTTGGGTGTTGAATGAAGAAAAGAAGTATATAGGTTTACAACCTTTGGTAGAGGATGATGTGTTTTCTACGGCCATTATTCCAGGTTTGGTGATAGATATGAAAGAAGTGTTTTTGGATTAAATCCCCAACTAAATAGATTACTAAAATTAACACCCACATTTCCGAAACTTTACATAAGTTTGCGCCAGTTAATTTATCCATGAATTTGTAATTTTATTTATTTTTCATTCCTCAGTATTTCATTTTTCTAATGAAGTGCTTCAAAAAACACCCTTATTGACATGGCATTTTTCGACTGGAACCAAGCAATACCAAATATCCCAAATGAATGGCGCAGTACCGAAGGCAAAGGCATAAAAATTGCAATCCTTGATTCAGGTGCTAATTTAATCAATCCCACCCTCCAACATCTAGACCAACCCGGTCACAAATTCAATGTGGCCCGCCCGGATTATAAACTAAGTACTGCTTTGGCAGCGGGCGGCGGCAATGATTCGGTACTGGATCAAGCCAGTTTTGGCGAAATGCACGGCACGGCTTGCCTCAGCGTATTGGCCGGTAAACCAGAAAGCAGCACCAATGGTATTAAAGGTGTGGCACCACAGGCCGAAATTTATATCATCAAAATAATGGATTCTGCGGCAATGTACCGCAAAGGATTCATCCTTGATGCCATAGAATTGGCACTCAAACTCAAAGTAGATGTCATTACTTGTGCTATTTTGCCCTCTTTTGCTGGCACTTATACCGATGGTCGTAGAGATGTGATTTTTAGTCAATTGCGTAGTACAAATACCGCGTTGGTGACTACACTCATCAATACAGCCCTTGCTGATACGCTTGTAAGTTTACGTTTCCCGTCCGATCAGCCGGAGAGTATCGTTACAGGGGTTGCGCAAGTTCCGGTATTGAATTCCAACCCATCTGCCGATATACTTTTTGATAAAATTAGTTTTTTGACACCACCTGTTCGTACAGGATCATTTCGCGTAATGGCCTCCGAGCCATATCCGCTCTCTACATTGTCGAGTAGTGTAACCACCACTGCTTTGGCGGGTGTTATTGCCTTAGCGATGAGTCATTTACAACGCCGCCCCAATAGAGATGAACTCGTTTCATTGTTAACCGATGCTTTTGGTCAAAGTTTTAATGCGGCTCAAATGATCCAGCAAACCGCTCCTGCATTTTTTCATAAATAATTGATTTTTAGTTTTTTATGAAAAATTTTGTATTTATCATTCACCATTGCTAAAATACCTATTTCAGATGAAAAATATAGTTTATTGTTGCCTTTTGGCCATTTTTGCTTCGCCTGCACTACAAGCACAAAACAATACCAATCTGTTGGAACTGGCACATCAAATTGCAGATCCATCCCTTTTGTTTACAGAGGAAAACCAATTGGCTTTAAAGACAGCAGATGGCGCAACCTCTATATATATGCCCTTGTTGCGAAAGGCATTGGGTACACCTAATGATACGAACGTGAGCCAAATATTAGATCGTATGGTTGGGAATCCGTTTATCAGTAGGGGAGGGGGAGACCCATCACTCATTTGGGTACTTGCAGATGCGCAATCGCTTGGATCATTTAAGTTGAGTTCTGTTGCATCACATATTAATACGCCTGGTACTAAGGTGACTACCGTGGCCGATGGAATTGCCAAATTTTTAGTAAATCGTGCCAAAGAAGAACTCACCATCTCTTTTTTTAAGCAATTTAAAGAGGATTTGGCCAATGATAAAAGGATTGGTATGTTGTTTCCCAATACAACGGCCACATTGATGTTGGTGGACGACCAAATTTATCAAGTAGGTCGGTATTTGGAATCGTTGCGCGAAAGTTTTATCCGCGATTTCAAAGTGATGCCGACTAATTTGAATACCTACCTTAGGAGTAATGCTATTGTCAAAAATCCGGCTATTCAATTATTGGCAGAAGAAGCCTTGGAACTTTCTCAAAATATCATTGACGGCGCATCTCCAGAAGATATTATTGATTATTTGGCTTATAAAGGCCCTGTGCAGCAACCCAGCCGCATTAAGAGCCTTACGGGGGCAGCACCGGATCAATTTACCAATATGGCTGCTGGTTTTCAAGGAGTTGGGCTTATTTCGCATTCGCTGTATGCCAGTTCAGGGGGATATTTGGATCCAGGGCT
>JAAFHO010000589.1 GCA_013297575.1 Chitinophagales bacterium | reverse complement strand
AGTAAAAAAGGACTGCCCTCACTAATTAACTGACCGCCAGTATCAATAAAATAATACAATGCTCCCTTTTTTACCACCGCTGCACCTTCGCTAAAAGGAGCAGGTTGCTCAAAATCAAAACCTGTCAGGAGGCTATCGCGCTCATTGGCGAGTGCAAAAAGCCCAAAATCGGGGCCATAAACCCACTTTACAACGTCATTTTTATGCTCGTAAACGGTCGATTTGTACTTTTCCTGGGCAGAAAGGCATGTTAAACCCAAAATAAAAAAGGAAAATAGGAGTGTGGGAATTGCTTGTTTCATAACTCATGTATTTAGGTGATGTATTGATGCAAAGATAATGAAAGTTTATTAATTCAATGACAAACCTGCTACCCAAAGACATCCCTAATCCGAAAACCAAGCCATTCTCGATACATATTCCGTAAGGATAAATTCATAGCCTGTTGACCGTGAATAAAAAAAGGATACAATATCTGATAAGCAATCACTCCTTTTTTAACCATTGAAAATCAACGATTAATAAATTTAACAAAAAAAGTTTTAAAAATTTAAAACAAAAAACAAACAAATTGTTTTTTATGACTTACTTTTGTCCCAGTAAAGGAAAGTGAAAATAATATTTTAAATGCTAAAAAAACAGTTCACATGAGTATCGGAAAAACAATGTATCAGCACGAGCAGGAGGCTCCCAATGGTGCGTCTATGATCCCTTCTACTGCCCGTAGTAAGAAGGCCAGCGGTCAAAAAGCGAATTACAAACCAATTCGTTCTTTTGGTAGTAATGATGAAATGGCGTTAGGGTCGCTTTTACACCAGATTTGGGTGCGTTTGCGCCCTACCCTAGCCAGTCTCAAGTACCGATGGTACCATACAACGAAGCAGAAAAATCTCGTTAAGATTGGTGTTTTAGTAGCGCTGGGTTACTTTGTATTTTTTTCTGACAAAGGATTTTTGGGAAATAGTGGTCAGCAAGGTATTGAAGGAGCTTCTATTTTTGATACAGATAACAGTACTGGTGAGAAAAAGGCACGCAAAACAAAATATAAATCCCCCAACGCTGCTGCTCCGGTGAGTGCCTCAGAATTGTTTGCACAAGAGGCCAAAGCGTATATCGAAGAGTTTGCGGGCGTTGCTCAAAAAGAACAAGCGGCACATGGCATTCCTGCTAGTATTAGTCTGGCACAGGGTTTGATAGAAAGTCGTGCGGGTACGAGTAAGTTGGCCAAAGGCAACAATAATCATTTTGGAATGAAATGCTTTTCTCGAAACTGCAAAAAAGGCCATTGCTCCAATTTTACCGACGATACCCACAAGGATTTTTTCCGTAAATACCAAGATCCTATGGACAGTTGGAAAGACCATAGCCGTATGTTGTCGAAAGGTCGTTATGCTAAACTCAAACGTTTTGGTTCTAATTACCGAGAATGGGCTTATGGCTTAAAATCAATTGGTTATGCGACAGACAGAACTTATGCAGAAAAACTAATTGGAGTAATTGAAAGGTATGATTTGCATAAGTTCGATCGGTAAATGAAAGCAAAAACGAAGGCTCAATTTTTCGGCCTCAAAATATCAAAATCAACAATTATCAAAATATTAGTACTAAAAAATGAATTATTCAACTACACTTTATGCCACAAAACACAATTACCCATTTGAGCGATGGCCCACTTATTTTGAGGATGAAAAAGAGGGGGAGAAAGAAAACGCTTTTGTGCATGAAAAATGCGGAAAAGTGCAACACATTATGGACGAATTGATCGAGAGTTTGATTGAAATGGGCGAAATGGCACCTATAAAAAAGAAAGAAAGACGGTTTGAAATTGCCATAAAAGCACTCAATAACCTCGACCAAAAAGCAAAAATCATAGAAAATGAAGTAGCGACTGATCTGATTGACCTTTTTAATACGATTTCATATAGCGCAGGCCTCAATCCTGATGATTACGGCGATGGTGAAGGCATTACGAGTGAGTGGCGGTTTTGGTGAGTTGTGGCGGATTGAAATCTGCCGCTACAATCGCTACTAGATTTAATTTTCCTTTTTAACAACAAAAGCCGCTCTGAAACTCAGAGCGGCTTTTGTACACTTACTGTAAAAGTAAAAACTTATGAGCCTTTTTGAACCTGATCCACAATTGCTTTAAAAGTGGTTGGGTTGTTCAACGCCAAATCAGCAAGTGCTTTGCGGTTCAAACCAATACCTTGTGTAGCAAGGGCGTGGATGAAGCGGCTGTAGCTCAAGCCCTCTGGGCGAACGGCTGCGTTAATACGTGCAATCCAAAGGCGGCGATAGATACGCTTCTTGAATTTACGATCGCGGAAAGCATATTGCCAACCCTTCTCGACCGTATTTTTTGCAACGGTGTAAACTTTTGAACGTGCGCCGAAGAAACCGCGTGCGGACTTCATGATCTTTTTCCGACGTGCGCGACTGGCCGGATTGTTTGTTGCTCTAGGCATGTTTAAATGTTTTTTAGTGCGACACAGAGTAGCAAAAAGCTAACTTTGGATCTGTGTCCTCGTTAAAAAAAGAAATAATTAGATAACCAACAAGCGCTCAATACGAGCATGCTCTGATTGGTGAACGATAAGGCTGCCACGACCGTGGCGCTTAGCCTTTTTCGACTTCTTGCGCATCAGGTGACGCATGTTCGCCTGACTACGCTTTACTTTCCCTGTACCAGTCACTGTGAATCGCTTCTTCGCACTGGAGTGGGTCTTCATCTTTGGCATAACGCAAAAAATTAGTTGTTTTGAAAAAAGAGCCGCAAAGGTACATCTATTTATGAGAATACCAAATGTGAATTGAAATATTTTACTAGAATTGTACTATTGTTACAATGGTTGTTTTGCCCGCACAATCGCCGTAACACCAGCCGAAATACCAAAACCCAATAACATCCAGATCATCATGCTAAAAAGGTATGGCCCCAAGGGCTGTTGAATATGGTTCATTTCGGCTTGTATATCGTTGACCTGCTGGCGTACTTGGTTCATTTGTTGAGGATCGCCCATGCCTTGCTTGAGTTGGTCTTGTGCATAAGCCAATTGTTGGCTGAGTTCCATGCGGGTAATATTGGGATCGGCCAAATGCAATCCGTAAAGGCACAACCAAAAAGCCACATTCGCTATCGCAAATACAAGAAATGGTGTGCGCAAGGTTTCCCTAAAATCTTTCGCTCCATTTTGACGCAATTCATCCAAACAAGCCTTATACATCAGGGGGGGCATTAAGAACACCAATGGCAACCAATAGGTCACAAATCCATTCACCATCAGTTTGTTATCCACAAAGTAAAGCCCCAAGAGATATACAATAATGACTAAGGCGCCATATACCCCATATTTTAATCCGTTGTTCTGCATGGCGCAAAGGTAATTCTAATGGTTGAATTCTCTACAATCATTATCTTTGCCAGAAATATGGATACACAAACATCAACGAAGCCTATTTGCCCAAATTGCGATCATGAAATGACCGAAACGGGTAAATTTTGCCCCAATTGTGGCCAAAAAAAATTTGATGGCCGCATCCGGGTGAAGGAATTGCTCGGCAATATGATGATTAATATCTTTCATTTAGATAGTAAATTCATCAAAATGGTGGGGCATTTGCTCGTGCCTGCCAAGGTAAGTACCGATTTTTTTAATGGTAAAATACTCCGTTACCCCAATCCGGTACAATACTTTTTTATCATCATGTTTTTCTTTTTGGTGACGATGAACCACCAATGTCAGGCAACACTGAATGAAACGGTAAAACTAGGTGTTTCTACCTCCGATAGCACAGAAGTAACCTATACAGGTGCTAGTTTTTTTAAAGCGGCTGAAAAACAAGCAGAATTGCTCAAATTGCGGCAAGCTTACGATCAATTGCCAGATTCACTCAA
>JAAFHO010000587.1 GCA_013297575.1 Chitinophagales bacterium | reverse complement strand
AGATAATGCTAGCAAAATTTTCAATAACTACCAGAAAGCGGCATCTATGAAAGCCAATGAGGCTAATGTAAAAATGAGCGAAGAGTATTTGGTGACCAATAAAAAACGCAAAGAAGTAACGACTACAACGAGCGGCCTTCAGTACGAAGTAATGAAAAAGGCGGATAATCCTGGCCCAAAACCAGTGGCTACCGATAAAGTAAAGGTACATTATGTAGGTACTACTGTAGATGGCCAAGAGTTTGATAGCAGCGTTCGTCGCGGCCAACCTGCGGAGTTTCCATTGGGTGGTGTCATCAAAGGTTGGACCGAAGGGTTGCAATATATGAATGTCGGTGACAAATATAAGTTCGTTATTCCTCAAAACTTGGCTTATGGCGAGCGTAGCCCAAGTGCTAAGATTAAACCTTTCTCTACTTTGATCTTTGAAGTAGAATTGTTGGAAATTACGACGAATAAATAAAGGCGCACAATAGGATAAATTATAATACAGGGCATTACGTTTACGAAACCTCCACGGTTTCGTAAACGTCACCCGAAGTATAAAATAGAAAATATCGATGTTTTGAAGTGCGATCGAAGTTTTCGACTGCACAAAAGGCTAATGCTATTGGCCACACTTTTAAACCTGAATGGTTTCGTAAAACGTTCGCATCCATTACCAAAAATACACACCAAATTTACATAAATGGCTGTCCAACAACAAAATACTCCACTTACAAGAGCATTAGCTATGCTCATAATTTATTTAATGCTTTACTATTTTGGTGGAGCAGCGCGTCAATTATTATTCCCTGTGATTTGGTTGGTCGCCTTTTTGCACGAAACAGGCCACGCACTTGGTGCTTTAGTTACCGGCGGTAATGTAATTTCACTACAAATTAACCCCAATGGGAGCGGATTAACGACCACACAAGGCGGTAGTATCGCAATAATTTTGATGGGAGGGTATATCGGCAGTGCCGTATTAGGTAATATATTGTTTTATATTGGTTTTAAAAAAAGAAGATTGGCCCAATCTGCGTTACTGGTTTTAGCTGGTTTGATGGTGTTTTCTTTTTTAAAATGGCCTTCAACAATGATGAGCGGCGGTTTGTTGCTGGCTTATGCGGCTTGTCTATTCTTTATTGCGCTGAAAACCAATTGGGATCAGAACGTGGCTATGTTTTTTGGTATGGCCTCGGTTTTATACGTTATTCAGGATTTTCAAGTAGGTCCAAGTAGCGATTTACGTGCTTATGAAGAGCATATTGGCCTGTTTCCAGCGCAAATTTGGATGTATATTTGGCTAGGGATCGTTGTCGTTATAACGTATTCTAACTTACGCGGTACTTTTTCGCGTTCAAGTAGGGTGAGGGGGGTATGAAATCTAAATTTTCTTCCAGTATCCTGATCGGTTATATGATCCTAGCATTTGGTTGGTGGGCAGTCTTGCTTTGGCGGAGTAATGAAGAAAAATTGGCCCTTCAAACAGATGCAATTGCTTACAAATTAGCAATTTCCAAGGAGGCCGTCCTACACACTTCGGAATACCAAGATTTATTCGAAAAACACCAGCGCTATGCCTGGATGGTGATCGGGGAAGGCATTTTTTTTACCGTATGCCTTATTATTGGTTTGTTCTGGATTCGCCGAAGTGCACAAAAAGAAGTGCAATTGGCCCGACAAAGGAGAAATTTTTTGTTGAGTATTACCCATGAATTAAAATCACCGATTGCTGCTATTCGATTGGTGTTGGAGACCTTTAGCAAACGAGATTTAAACAAAGAGCAGATGAACCTGCTCACGACGGGTGGTTTAAAAGATACCACTCGCTTGCAAAACTTAGTGCAAGACCTGTTGTTAGCCGCTCGATTAGAGGACAGTTGGAATCCTCATTATACGCCTATTGTATTAAAAAACTTGGTGGACGAATGCAAAAGTTCGTTACAATTGCGTTTTCCTTTGTCCAATATTGACAATCAAATACCTGTAAGTTTGCCCGTTTTACAAGCAGATTTACAAGGTTTTACTTCGGTTTTGATGAATTTATTGGAAAACGCCATTAAATATTCTCCCAAAGGCCATGTTGTTACGGTGAACGCCAGTGTTTTACCCGCTGGGCGTACCTTATTGACCGTTGCTGATGTAGGGCAAGGCATTCCAATTAGCGAACATACAGCCATTTTTGAAAAATTTTACCGCCTAGGGAATGAAGAAACCCGCCAAGTGACGGGTACCGGACTCGGTTTATATATCGTTAAACAAGTGGTGGAAGCGCATGGTGGAAAAATAGAAATTAAACCCAATATACCCAACGGAACCGTGTTTTCCATTGAAATTTAACGCAAAAACATGTTGTTTGCAGATATTATTTTACCATTGGCACTGCCTAAACGGACTTATACTTTCTCTGTAAGTACCGATTTGGAGTCCTATATACATGTTGGTCAACGCGTAGAAGTGCCTTTTGGCAAAAGTAAATTGTATAGCGGTATTGTAGAGCGCGTACATGATGAAGTACCTTCCTATAAAGTAAAAGAAATTATTAGTGTTTTGGACGAATTGCCTGTGATTTCATCGGAACAAATTCGGCTTTGGGACTGGATCGCTTCTTATTATTGCGCCACTTTGGGCGAGGTAATGTTGGCCGCTTTGCCGGGGAATATGAAACTTTCGAGCGAAACCAGAATCACATTCAACACCGAATATACCGATGATTTGCTAGAACTCAGCGCGGATGAATACTTGGTAGCGGAAGCCTTGCAATTGCAACCGGAAATTACGATTGAGGATGTTCGTAAAATATTGAACCGCAAAACTGTATTGCCCATTATCCAAAAACTTTTGCACCGTGGTGTATTGTTTTTAAGGGAAGAATTACAAGAAAAATACAAACCCCGCAAGGTGGTGGCCATACGTTGGTGCGAGCCTTATAAATCGAACCCCGATACAATAAAAAATGCTTTTGATCTTGCGAAAACAGAACAGCAGGTCAATATTTTGATGGCATTTGTGCAATTGGTTCGCAATCAACCATTTATAAAGAAAAAAGAATTGCTCAATGCTGCGGGTACTTCCGATGCGCCGCTTAAAAGTTTGGTGAAATTAGGTATTCTCGATATGTACGAGCGAGAGGTGAGCCGTGTGGGTGATTACCGCGAAGAACTGATGGGTATTGGGGCTTTATCGGAACACCAAAGTAAAGCACTGAGCGAAATTAATCAACATTTTATTGCGGGCAAAAAAGTAGTTTTATTGCAAGGCGTAACGGGTTCGGGCAAAACACAGGTTTACATTGAATTAATTCGAGAAACCATTTTGCAAGGTGGACAAGCGTTGTACCTCTTGCCCGAAATAGCCTTGACAACCCAAATTGTGGGGCGTTTGCAAAAGGTATTTGGTGGGGATATCGGTATTTATCACTCTAAAATAAACGCCAATGAACGGGTAGAGGCTTGGAATAGCGCAGCAACTGGCAAACCCGTTATTCTGGCCGCTAGATCGGGTCTGTTTTTACCATTCCAGAACCTTCAATTGATTATTGTCGATGAAGAGCATGACGCTTCTTTCAAGCAATACGATCCCGCTCCTCGCTACCATGCACGTGATGCGGCGATCTATATGGGTAGTACCGGAAAAGCGAATGTATTGCTAGGTTCTGCAACGCCTGCCGTAGAATCGTACCACAATGCCATGACTGGTAAATATGGTTTTGTGGAAATGAAACAACGCTTTGGAGGTGTAGAAATGCCTGATATTCAAATAGTTGACTTAAAAGACCAGCAAAAAAAGAAATTGATGCACGGTATTTTTAGTAATACCTTGATCGAGGCTTTGAAGGAAACCATCGCCAATGGAGAGCAGGCTATTTTGTTCCAAAACCGCCGTGGATACGCGCCTATTTTGGAATGCGAAAC
>JAAFHO010000586.1 GCA_013297575.1 Chitinophagales bacterium | reverse complement strand
GCTTGTGCGGTACGGGCCTGATCGGGGAAACTTAGCGGCCCACGCACCGAAATACGGAAATTAGTTGGCTTTTCAATGTCCACCTGCAATACAAGTCCTATCGTGTTTGAATCTGTTGCAAAGGGATTGGCGCGGCTTACAGGACTCATAATGCTTTGTGGCGGGCCCGGATTTTTGCCTGATGTGTTTACCAATCCTTCCGCCACCACTAAGCCGCTGCTTACGTTTTCGACGGAAACATGCGCACTGAAGTTGTCGGCATTTGCAGCATCAGCACCGAGGTATTTGCCACCACGAGCGGCTGGACGAATGAGAATGTTGGTCAGCATAATGATATTAGATACAAGTGTTTGACTTGAAGAATAAGTTTAACGCAAATTTATGAACAATTTTTTTAAGCCTCCAAACTTTGGGTTTAAATAATATTTGCCCTCAAATCATCCCCGTCATTTTAGCCAATTGCACCAACGCCGTAGTATCTCTGACGCCCAATCTTTCCAACATTTTGCTGCGGTGGTTGCCAATCGTATTCACACTGATAAACAACTGCTGCGCAATCTCCTTGGTATCTAAGTCCTCTGCAATCAGTCGTAAGATTTCTTTTTCTCTATCGGATAATAAATCGCGTTTGCTCGATTTTTTAGTGTCGGAATGGTAGGTTTGTACTAATTCCTGCTGTTTTCCGTACGAGAGCCTGATCCAGAAAAAAGTAAAATCTTTTTTGATCAGGTGCTGGATATTTTGCACATAATTCAGCGTGTATCTAAAGTTTCGATGTTCATCCACTTGTACCGGAATACCTTGTGAAAACAAGCGTATTTGAGTGCCATTTGTGCGTACAAAACGCATACAACAATGGTGGATCTTCATATTTACTCGATCTTCAAAAGGGATTTTTGGGAAAATACCTGTCAACCAATCCACCGATTCGTAGGGAAAAGTAGAATAATCTTTATGGAGGATGCTCAGTATGTTTTTCATCCTCTGGTCTTTCGTTTCATTGGGCAATGCCCCCCAAAACTCTTCCACTCCCACTTCCAATTCCGGCAAGTAAGTTTTATGATTAAATATCGTAAGTATGGTATCTGTTCCTTTCACACCATGAAGTAAAAACGCCAATTCTTGCAAGTGTTCTTCCTTGTTGGCCAATGCTTCGTCCCGGAAAATATAATCCGATAATTGCACAACACGGTCGTAAATGGATGCTGCTTTATGAAGCCCAAGTAAACTTTGAGACAGTGTGGACTGATCCATATTGGCGGTATTTTGAATTAAAGTGCGAATTTAGTAAAACTTATCCTAATCCAAAAGAAAATACCATATAATAATAGCGATTGTCACTATTGCCCACCGTTTTACGGCCCGATACCTTTGCAGTGTTATTTAGGAACGAGCAACCAATTCTGTTTTATCTTCAAATTCTATGCTAAGTAACACAATGTATTATGATTTATTTTAGCAAAATGAACATCAACCAATTGATCTGCGGATTAAAAAATAAGGACATCGAGGCATTTTCTGTTTTGTACGATGATTACGCTGGCGCACTCTTAGGTATTGCCTTCAAAATAGTGAAAAATAAAGTAGTTTCTGAGGAGATATTACAAGATGTTTTTCTCAAAATATGGAAGCATATCGATTCCTATGATGCAACAAAAGGCGCCCTGTTTACGTGGATGCTCAATATCACGCGCAATACCTGTAAAGATTATTTTAGGAGTAAACACTATCAGTATCAAACAAGGATTTCGGAAGAGGAATTGGATCGTATTCCAAGTGAATATGTGCCTCAAATAATCAATAACCCAGAAGATCGTCTTGATTTAGACTTACTTATGGGTACACTTGAACCTAAATATAAAGAGATTATTGACCTCGTTTATATTCATGGTTATAGTCAGGAGCAAGTATCCGAAAAATTAAATTTACCCCTAGGGACGGTTAAAACAAGAAGCCGCACTGCTTTGAAGCAGTTGAGGTATAGTTATATATTGTAATGTTTTGTATGTATTGTTGCTATGCAATGAAGACCTGTGTTGGCTGTTTCATACAACTATTCAAACCAAACTTCAGTAGCACCATATCCATATTTATGATGGAATTCATTCTTGAATTTCCTTACAAAAGGCATGTTTTTGAGTCTATAAGCCACTTCTTCTTTCAATTTGCCTTCTCCAATACCATGGATAATAAATACCTTTGGAACGCCTAAACGTAGTGCTTTATCCATAAAACCTTCAAAATGCTTCATTTGAATACGGAGTATTTCGCTCTTATCCAAGCGCGCATAACCCGCAGAGAGTGCTTGGATATGTAAATCAATTTCGGTTTCAAAAGTAGCAAAAGCCTCTACGCTGTACAATTCGTATTTCACCGAATTGCTTTTTGGTGTAGGTTTGTTTTGGCTCTTTTTCTGCTTGTTATAATCCTTTAAATCTTGACTTTCGGCGGCTTTGCTTTGGGCCGGATCAAACTTGTCAAAAAGCAGAAAACTATGTGCGGGAACAATAATAATAGGTGTAAAATCAAAGTTTTTAAAAAACTGTTTTGGTCTAATTTTTAATACCCTAAACAATTCATCCTCGGTACCAGCAGTAGTAATTCGGCGGATACTTAATTCTGCCTCGGGGCTATCGTTCAAGTCATCCGAAGCGAGGTCACCTACTTCATAAATGGTTTGTGCTTCCAATTTTCCATCTAAACCGAGTATATGATCGTCCTCGATAAAAATATGGAGATCAAACAAAAACTCGTGCAACGTATCGTTGAGCAGCCATGTCTTATAGCGCGTTACTAGATCATCTTTACTAGGCATTGGCTCAAATACCAACTGTACACCTTTAGGCGATTCGATCGGTGTTTTGCTTTTGAGTACTTTCAAAGGAGGTGGTTTGGGGGCCGATTTTGGGGCTACTGCAAATTTATTATAAACAGCAACTTCTTGCAAATCCTCTTCAAAAGCAGGAATAAGAGATGTCGGGTCGTCGTCCATGCGCACTTGCACCATGCCATCGCCCAATGGAGCAATCACGGTGGCTGTTTCCCCTGTAAAATGAAGCCTTACTTTGGTACCATGTGGAAAAATCATGCACAAAGATACTGTGAATAATAGATACATCATGTCTATTGTAATAAAGTACTTTGACAGACTATCTACTCAGCGGCATATTTATTCAATGATTTGAAGTATAACCCTGAACTCAAAGTTGGTTTTTTTTAAAAATAAATTACCTTTGCGCGTTCACTAAAGAACAATAATAAACGAGTAACTCAACCAAGTTTAAAAAATAAATACGTGGATTTTAAAAAAATACTCCCGCACTTGATCTCGGCTGTCCTTTTATTGGCAGTTTCTATGGCTTTTTTCGCCCCCAATGCTTTCAATGGCAAAGTATTGCCCCAATCGGATAATGATAAGGCAGCAGGGATGCAAACAGAAATTATGAAGTATTATAAAACAGAGGGATCTACTCCTCTGTGGACCAATAGTGCTTTTGGGGGTATGCCCTCGTACCAGATTTATACACGACCGGAGACTGATTTGATTCGGCCAGCGGCTAAGGCTCCTTTCCTTTTTCAAGGTATTTCATCCTTATGGTCGCAAGTTTTTGCAGCCATGATCATGATGTATCTTTTTTTAACGGTACTTAGAATGGATTGGCGGGTAGCACTTGTAGGTGCATTAGGTTATGGTATCACTTCCTATAATATTGACATTCTGGAAGCGGGCCACTCTACCAAAATGATGGCTTTGGCCTTTATGCCTGGCATGTTTGCCGCAGTGGTGCTGATTACTCGAGGGTCTTATTTCTTGGGTGGTGGTATGCTGGCATTGCTCACAGCGATGCAATTATATGTCAATCACGTGCAAATCACTTATTATGCCTTATTGTTAATGGGTATTTATTT
>JAAFHO010000585.1 GCA_013297575.1 Chitinophagales bacterium | reverse complement strand
GAGTAGGGGGCACGGTCATGATTGCTTGGGGAATTTCGTATTTTTTACATGTTTATACGCCTAATGAATGGGTGGCAATTGCTGCTTCGGTGGCGATATTTGGCACCGTGGGCGATTTGATTGAGTCTATGTTGAAACGCAGTGTTGGGGTAAAGGATTCTGGTAATATTATGCCGGGGCATGGTGGGTTCTTGGATCGTTTTGATTCGTTTGTTTTCTTGTTACCGTTTGTTTGGATTGTTTTAAGGTTGTTTTGATACAACGTAAAGTGGTATTTGTGCGTCATCTCTTTGCGGTAATAAAAAAAGCAACAAGATTCAACAACACACTACTTGAAAAAAAAGGCGTATTTACTCTTTGTTGTATTATTGGTTATGCTCGTTTGCGCGCCCGCATACGCACAATCCCCATGGAGTAATATACGTAGCATTATGGTAAATGTAAGCAATAAACCCCAAGTACTGGACACGCTTACCATATTACCAACCCTCCTGTTTGCCGCAGATAGCACCAATGGTTGCCCTATTCCTCTAAAACATTTTACCATAAACAACCGATCCATTCGTATCGACTCTGTTGCGGTACAGCGCATTTGTCCGGGCGCAAAACGACTACAAATTACCTATCGTGTACTGCCTTCCGATTTGGCAAAACCTGTTTTTCGTTTGGATACTGCTTTAATTAAACGGTTTGGTAACGATGGTGATGTGGCCTTCGACTATTCTCCTTATGAAACCCCCAATACGAATCCCTTTGCTGCGCCTGGGGTACTCTCTACGGGTACTTATACACGCGGTTTATCGGTCGGCAATAGTCAAAATTTGGTATTCAATTCCAACCTGAACCTCCAAATAGAAGGTAAACTGGGCAACGATCTCACCGTTCGAGGCGCATTATCCGATAATTCTATTCCACTACAACCGGATGGCACAACCCGTCGTTTGCAGGAGTTTGACCGTATTTTTATTGAATTGGAACGAAAAGGAACCATACTTTCCGCTGGAGACTTGGATTTACTTCGCCCCAGTGGGTATTTTACCAATTATTTCAAACGCATCCAAGGTGCTAAACTCGTATTGCCCGGTTCTAAAAAACAACCCGCTATGAGTGGTGGTGTGGGCGTATCGAAAGGTAAATTTAACCGCCAAATTGTGCAAGGTCAAGAAGGCAACCAAGGCCCATACCGATTACAAGGCGCCGAAGGCGAACGGTTTATCATTGTACTGGCAGGTACTGAAAAAATATTTGCTGATGGCCAGTTACTCCAACGGGGGCAAGCAGATGATTATGTAATTGATTATAACCTAGGAGAAGTTATTTTTACTCAAAAACGATTGATTACCAAAGATATACGCATTATTATTGAGTTTGAGTATGCCGTTCAAAACTACCTGCGATCCACGGTAACCGCACGTGCCGATTGGCCTGTAAAAAAAGGACGTTTTTGGCTCAATCTGTATAGCGAGCAAGATGGCCTCAATGCAACGGGCAATCTCGATCTTACGCCAGATCAAAGATCGCGGCTTGCGCAAGCAGGTGATGATTTGGCCGATGCTTATGCCTCAGGGGTGGATACTTTGGAGGCTTTTGAACCATCTCGGGTATTGTACCGATACCGCGATACGCTTATCTGCGGTTCGGTTGTTCCTATTTTGGAATATTCTACCAATACCGAAAAAGCGTTGTACGCGGCGCGTTTTAGCGAAGTACCCGTCGGACAAGGCAATTATATCCAAGCACCCAATAGTGCCAATGGCCGAGTTTATCGCTGGGTTGCGCCTGATCCGGTAACGTGCTTGCCCAGCGGCAATTTTGAACCTGTGGTACGTCTTATTGCGCCCGAACAACGGCAACTGCATACCGTGGGCGGAGAGTACCAATTGACCAAAAAGACCTTTGTTTTTGGAGAAGCCGCTTTGAGTAAAAGAGATTTAAATAGGTATTCCCCCTTGGGTAATGGCGATAATTTGGGTGGCGGCGGCTTTTTGCGGGTTCAACACAAAACAACCAAAGGCAAATGGACGGCTATTTTGGACGGCAATGCAGAGGTCACTACATCTACTTTTTTGCCCCTCAATCCATACCGACCAGCAGAATTTGTACGCGACTGGAATGTGCTGCCCTCTACGACGCCAATGGCCGAGCAAATCATTAAAACAGGAGTGAGTATCGAAAAAAAACTACTGGGCGATGGGCGTTATGAATTTGCACGATTTAACAGAACGGGGCAATACAATGGCCAAAAGCATACTGTTCGGGTCAATATTCTTAAAAATGGCTGGGGATTTTTAGGGGAAATAAACGAATTGGCCTCTTCTGGACTGGTAGAACGTACGCAGTTTTCGCGGCCTAAAATTGACTTTTCCAAAACCATGCTATTGAAGTCCAAAACGCCTGTTTTGAAAATTGGTTTATATGCCGAACGCGAGAAAAATACCCGTCGCAATATTGCTGCCGACACCCTGCAACGCAACGGATTTTGGTACGATTTAGCGCGTTTTTATGTGCAAATGCCTAATGTAGAACGCGCCTTTTTTATGGGCGGTTATGCCTCACAACGCAATGATTATGCACCACTCCGAACGGCTTTTGGGCAAAGCACATCTGCCAATGACATCAATATCAACGGTCGCTGGGAACATGGTGGCGATAAAATTGCCAAAAAACCACCACCGGGTACATTAGAATGGAATTTTACCTACCGAAACCTGCGCATTATTGACCCAAATATTACCACCCAAAAAGGACAAAACACCTATCTCGGTCGATTGGATTATCGTTTTTCAGCCTTTAAAAATGGCATTTCAGCCACAACAGGTTACGAATTGGGTTCAGGCCAAAGCCCCAAAATAGAGTTCAATTATTTGCTCGTAAATCCGGGTGAAGGGCTGTATTCATGGATCGACCGCAACCGCGACAGTATTTTACAAGTCGATGAAATGGAAATTGCCGTTTTCCAAGACCAAGCTTCGTATGTGCGTGTGGCCGTCACTACGCCGGAATATTTGCGCAGCAACAATGCCGTTTTTAATCAAAACCTCCGGATAGAGCCACGCCTTTGGATGCCCCAAAAAGCCAAAGGATGGAAAAAATGGGTTAGTAAAACCGCCGCCCAAAGCACTTTGCAGATCAATCGGCGGGTGTTGGCGGGTGTAGGCGGGATTTCGCCCTGGAACCCCTTCCAACTCACTATTGCCGATTCTGCATTGATTACCGTGAACGCCACAACGCGGCATGTGCTGTTCCTCAACCGCGCCGATCCCCGCTGGGATGCCTCTATTTCGTATGGAGATAACCGAAGTCGGATTTTGGTTACCACTGGTTTTGAAAGCCGACGATTGGAAGACCAAGTACTGCACCTCAGGGCAAATCTCAGTCAGCAATGGAGTTTGGAAACAGATCTGACCAATGCACGCCGTAGCAACGAAACGGAATCATTCGCAACGCGGAATTACAAGATTGATGGGCTGGAAATTTCGCCTAAACTCACGTGGTTGCCTGTTCGCAGCTTTCGGATAGTAGGTAAATTTAGTTGGAAAAACCGCCAAAATGCCCTTGGGGAACAAGAAAAAGCCGAACAACGCGATTTTAACGCAGAAATGAGTTGGAACCCAACCACCAAAACCAAAAAAAGTGGTGGTTTTTCGGCGGCTACAGCTCTCCGTGCAAAAGCGACATTGGCCGATATTCGTTATACTGGACAAGCCAATACCCCTGTTGCATTTGCAATGTTGGAAGGGTTGCAAAATGGCAAAAATCTACTTTGGAACTTGACATTGGATCGACAATTATCCAAAACAATTCAATTGAACCTAACGTATGAGGGACGGCGAACTGGGACAACTGCGCGAGTGGTGCATATTGGAAGAGCGCAGGTACGGGCGGTGTTTTAAATCTATTATGCAATTACGTAAA
>JAAFHO010000584.1 GCA_013297575.1 Chitinophagales bacterium | reverse complement strand
TTGGGTGGTGGAATAATCTACAATTTGATAGTTATTATCGCCTTCTTGTGCTTGTTGTGTTTGTACGGTTGACCAGTCGATTCCGCCATTACTACTGCTTTCTATTTCAAAAACAATCCCTTTACCGGCTACAAAAGCGCTCCATTTGACCAATACCTTCTCTTTTTCGCAGGAGACGGTAAAAGCATCCAGACTAACAGGAAGCGGCGCGGTGTATAATCCGAGCGCAGTTTTGAAACAAGGAATACAAGTGGCCGCACTGATTACCCCACCAGTATAAAACCCAAAAGCATCGCTTGGCGTAATGGCATCCCAGTAAAAATTGGAAAAATCATTGGTATTGATGGCGTTGGTGAGGGTATTGATCCAATTGCAGCGGCTGGTCGCATCGGCGGAAGTAGCACACCCAAATTCACCTAGATTTACAGGTACGCTGTAATTGGTACTCCACGTTTTTAAGGAGGCAAACAAGGAATTAATCGCGGCTACTTCGCCTGCTTGGGGAAAAGTACGCGGCGCAAAATTGGGCGGCGAAGTCCAACTCATACCTTGGTGTGTAAAGAAATAAGGGTCGTAATTGTGGAAAGTATAGATAATATTCGGATCCGACAAAGGCGTAAAACTAAGCAGCGCATTACCCGAATTCCACTCCGCAGCACCTACCAAAACCGAATGGGTTTGCGATTCGTTCAAACGCACGACAGCGATCAAACTATCGGCCACGACCTTCCAATTGGCGTTAGAAATTTCGTTGGTGGGTTCATTAGAAATCTCGAAAAAGAACTGTTCGGGGTTGAGGTAATCGTAGCGATCGGTCAATTGTTGCCAAACAGCCTTCAAACGCGGAATATTAGCGGCATAATTGGCATTGGTGAGCGTATAACCGTGGTGGTTATCGATGATGAGTTTAAAATTATAGATATTAGCCCATAGGATCATGCTATCGACCAAATTAAAAGCCACATGTCCAAAATTGAGGGCGTATGGCGGTGAAGTGCTGCCCAGTCGCTCAAAAGTAACCGGCAATCGGAAGGTACTAAAACCTGCAAGGTGCAAATCGCGGATTTTGGTGCGGTTGTATTTATTAAATTCTGGATAGGTATTAAAAGGAATCAACCAGTAGGCTTCGAGCCAGTTGGTGGCATTTACGCCCGTACCCAAGGCGGCTGCGCGTGCCTGTGTAGCGGCAGATGCAGGTGCGGGTGGATTGGAGGTGTTGACTAATTCGATGGCATCGAAATAGACCGTTCCGCTGCCCGTTTGTGTGTTAGAATTGACGCTAATATCAATTTCGCGCACGGCATTGGCATTGAGGGAAGTACCTGTTGTGAGGGAAAACATGGTGATATCGACAACGGCGTAAGCAGAATTATTACCGCCAATTTCGATGAGATTCCCATAAGTTGTGCCATTGCGCAGTTGTATTTTTAGGTTTTGTCCGGCAGATAATCCACGATAAGCGATGCGTAGATGTGAATAACCCGACAAATTACGGGCCGCAGCGCCGCCCCAGTTGTCCATGTTTAGCCCTACGCCTGCCCACCATTCTGTGAAGGAATAGACTAATTTGTAGTGTTTAGTGCCTTCGTGAGGGGTTTCTCCCGTTACTTCGGTGAGGGTGGCGGAGCCTCCGGTGCCACCCGATGCCCATGTTCCGGTGATAAGGGTTTGGGCATCTTTGTAGATGGTAGGTTGGGCGGCTAAATATAGGCTGAAACCGAGCAGCAAGGTGGTAAAAAACAGGCGCATATTTTAGAAAAGGTATGATGAAATGTTGGAGCAAAAGTAGGAAAAATATTTAATGCTTAGGTAGTTTAATATTTGGTATTTTATGGTCGTACACTTTTCCTTTTGAGAGCAGTATAGGCCGTAAGGCATAATTACTGGACATTCTTAAAAAAAACACGTTTAATACACTTTTGGAATGGTCGAAAATGATGTTTACGAAACTAAAAAAAAGTTTCGTAAACGTGATCTGTTCCTTGCTGTTTATAAAATGTCCAGTAGTATGGGAAGCCACCGTTCTGCGCCATAAAAAAACGTTCTAACTTCTAAAAAAATAAAAAAACTGTTTTAACGACTATAGTTACTCTTTGTATTACCTTTACTGTTATGGAGAAACTCAATGACACTTTTTTCTATAATTTAGAAAAATCGGTAAAGACCTACCGCCAATACTTTCAAAATCAATTGAAAAAGCACGGTTTGGGCATCACACTCGACCAATGGTTGATATTGAATACAATCATTGAAAACCCAGATATTTCACAAAATGAGATAGCGGAAAAAGTATTTAAAGACAAAGCTTCTGTTGCCCGTATCATTGAATTGTTGGTACAAAATGGCTTTTTGGTAAGGGCTATTCATCCCACAAATCGCCGTATGTTTCAACTCTCAATTACTGAAAAAGGAACGGAAACGATTGGGAAATTAAGCGATTTGGTACAAGTTTTCAGAAAAAACGCTTTAGTTGGTATCTCATCTGATGTTTTGCGCGATACACAAAACATCATGAAAATCATTGTCGCTAATTGTAAAAATGCAACAGATTAACGCTTTTTGAAAGAGGTGATGCGGAGGGCTTTAAATTATTTTAAAAATAGTTTGTTGATATATCAACCGTTGATTTGTCCTTTTTATATTTGCACCATATTTATCCTCTGCATTTTTAAGACAAAACGAAAAGATGAATTATGAAAAAAATAATATGCGCTCGGCGATTATCGCCGCCGCAACAGGCACTTTGCTCGAATGGTACGACCTATTTTTAGCGGTCATTTTAGCCAAAACTTTGAGTAACCAACTGTTTCCAGGTGGTGAAAGCACTTATTTTTTAGAGACTTTGGCGATTGTCGGGGCTTCGTTTTTTGTTCGTCCATTGGGTTCACTGTTTTTTGGCAGTTTAGGCGATAGAAAAGGGCGTAAAAAATCATTTTTATTGTCGCTTTTGCTCATGGGGGGGGCGACTTTTTTAATTGGTTTATTGCCTACTTTCTCTCAAATCGGCTGGTTTGCGCCTATTTTATTGCTGTTATTGCGTTTGGTACAAGGTTTTGCTTTGAGTGGTGAATATTCGGGGGCAATCATTTACGTTTCAGAAAATGCACCTGCGGATAAACGTGGGTATTATACAGGTTTTATTCAATCTACTGTTCCCGTCGGTTTGCTGTTGAGTTTAATTGTTGTGATTGGTATTCAATCGTGTATGAGTCCTCAAAATTTCAACGCATGGGGTTGGCGCATCCCGTTTTTGTCAAGTGCTTTTTTGGTCTTTTTTTCCTATTTTATGCGTAGAAAAATGGAAGAAACGCCCGTTTTTACCCAGATGAAAGCATCGGGAAATATCGCCAAATCGCCTATCAAAGAATCATTAGGGGAAGTCAAAAATTGGCGTTTGATGCTGGGTATTATTTTCGGCGGCAATGCAGCTCAAAGTACCATCATGCAAACAGCGCAATTTGTCACGCTTTATTATTTGCAACGTGCTGTGAAAGTTGAAGAATATACGAGTTATGTCATATTAGCAGTGTCTTTGCTATTGGGTACGCCTTTTTTTCAATGGGCTGGCGCATGGAGTGATGCATGGGGACGCAAAAAAGTGATTTATTCGGGCATTTTACTATCGGTTATTTCCATTCCGTTGTCTTTTTATTGTTTTAAAACGTATGGCAATCCCGATAATTTGACCACAGTACACCCCATAAGTATGTCCGTTACTTTACTGTTTATTGGGCTGTGTTTTATCAATATGTTGGCAAGTGCGCTGGTTTATGGACCGATGGGCGTTTATGTCATGGAGTTTTTTGAGGGAAGAACCCGCTACACAAGTATGGGTTTTACGCACAATATTGGGAACGGTGTCGTCGGAGGCTTAACGCCAATCGTCACCGAATTTTTAAAAACAAACTTAATAGTTGGGG
>JAAFHO010000583.1 GCA_013297575.1 Chitinophagales bacterium | reverse complement strand
TATCGGTAAAACAATCATTGTTGAGGTGCGCCCATCCGGCACCTGAATAGCCTTCATAATAAGAACATACGCCTTCCAGGTTTTTCCATGCCCAATCAAAGTCCCAAACCGGCCCTGCTTTCAATTTGCCACCATTGGAGTATTTGTCTTTATGAAAAAATACACTCTTTTTAAATCCATCAGCGCTTCTTGCTACTTCATTGACCAAAAAATAGTCAATAAATGATTTTACATCCATATACTTCCGATATCCAGTTACTGGGTCGGCAAAATTAGGGCTATATAGTGCCGTTTCCAAACTGTCCACAAAGGCCGCAATGTAGGTCTTTTGTGCCGCTTGAATCGTTAATGCATCGGGGTATTCATATACAAAGTGTACATCAAAATCTGGATGATCGATGGGGGAATAATTAGATTGAAAGCTATTATCTGCATTCCAATAGTTTTGCTGAAGCATATAGCCTCCAGTGAGGTCATCGCCGAGTGTGTCCGTTGTAGTTAATTTAGCAATGTTAACACGATTAGCGTCTCTTTTAATTTTTTCGCCGATGACATAAATGCCTTTGTAGGAGCTGTCAATCAGCACTTCACACAATTGGGCACGCACGCTGTAATTGCCCATTTCCCCAAAAAGTTTGAAGGACATTACGTTTTTGAGTAGCGAACGGTCATTAAAATTAGACAATAATACCCAATCATTTTCGGCAGGCATCCCCAAAATAGATACATTATTATTTACTCCAACGGCATCGCGGGTTTCAAAACCGTAAGGATGCTGCGGATAAGCGGCTGATGTAAGGCCACGAATTTCGATCCCAATATGCCCGTTGTATACATTTGGGCTGTCACTTATATACGTAATATTGCCTGCTCCATTGTATTTAATGTCCATTAGGCCATCCACTTTTGTGCCTTCTATAATGTCTTGCCCCAAGGTATTGATCATCACAATTGGCAATTCAGAACTATCCAGCGACACAGTTCCAATATCATTTGCACAAATCTGAAAACTTCCAGTTGCGCCACCATAACCAAAAACTTGTAAATAAATAGTTGACCCAGGCGTAAGATCATATAGCAATAAGAAGGTGTAGTATCCATCGCCTCCATCATCATCACATGCCAAAGGTTGGAGATTATTACAAGAATTACCACTCCAAGCCCTGATGGCAGTATCATTTAAAGTGCCACTGTTGGTTTCAAAACTCAAATTTCCAGAGGCAGGGACTTGCATCGTAAACCAAATATCACCATTCTTATAATCGGAGCAATAGGGCATAATCCCAGATCCAGGATACCCAATATTATTCGTAAAAATACATTGACCGGTATCAATTGGAAGGGCTGTACAAGGATGACTTCCTTGCAATAGGGGCGTATTACAGTCGCAAGTGGAAGAAAAAATAGCCCCAGTTGCTGGATTAGGGCCATCCTTGAAAACAATATTCCAAGAGGAGTCCTGCAATACATAAGAGTTTTCGTTTTCATACATGCCAGCGGTATAAATTAAATCCAAACTATCGCCAGTACATACCGAAAAAGTAATCATATTTCCGGCGTTGATTGCGCTGTAAGTTCCAATTGAAATATTATTGACCAATACCTCAAGCGTTGCGCCATTCCAACCATCACCATAGCTGTCGGTCATGGATAACCTGTAACTACAGCATTGGGATTGGGCATTGGCGCTTTGTAAGCAAAAAAAGAGGATAAGCGCAATATATGTAATAATTCTGGTCATTTATAAAATATAATTTTTTCAAGGGCGTGTTCACTCCTCGCATTCCAATTTTGCAGTGCCCCAAAAAGCAATGACAAAACCAATATCAGAGGTCACATTACTCACTAATAGCACATAACAATCGTCGGCTTCTGTATCTAATGGTTTTAAACAATTATTATAGTCATAAAAGAATCCGGGGCCTTCTTCTGTATCTTTATCTCCTTCAAGTAGCCCAGTCATCCCCAAACCTTCAGGGCCTCCCGAGGACATACACCGTACTATTTTTCTCTTTCCTGTAAAACTTCCTTTTTCTTTGTATTTAAAGACAACAAAATCAATATCTTGCAAAGAATCTAAAGGATTGATCATAAACATTAGTTTGCCTGCTTCTTTTATTTTAAATTTAAGCCAGGTAGAGTTCGTTTCGGCATTTCCATCGGATTGACCTCCAAAAAAACATCCAATATTCAATGCTTCTTTTGTGTTTTTCCCTTCTCCATGGCACTTAGTAAAAGCATACTGTGATTTATGGCAAATCATTGCAGCCGAGTCACAATCTGCGTATTTTTGGGCAAATAGGCCAACTGAAAAAAAAGAAAAAAGGGCAATTAATTGGGTAGTTTTAAAAGTCATTGTAAAAAAAGTTGCTTTGTGGGGCAAGGTACGATTAATTTTTTGAGCGCAAAATGTATTTGGGAAATATAGGCCAAAGTGTCGGGTAGGAATTTTTCACCGTAAAACGATCCGTTTTTTAGCCGTGATTTATGTGGTAATTTTTTTGTTTTTTCCATTTACTCGAAGCCGGAAATGTCTTATATTGCATGGTTTCAAATGCATATTCACCTAAATAATGGTTGTCTTTCCAGTTTTGATATGATGTTTTGGGCAATGCATGTTGCTCATCTGTAAACAATGATGTTTTGTAATGCGCGTATTTTTTTTCTGAGAAAAATGAAATATTGGATTTATTGTCTAGTGGATAGGATGCTTTTAATGCCCAAATTATCTGCCTGATGATTGATGTATCGTTTACGTTTTGGGGCGATATTACGACAAAAATGCGTTGTATCTTGTTTTCGAGATAGTCAATATCTGCAATTTCAAAGATGTCGGATTTGATATGGACAGGTGGATTTGAAGTAATGTGCTGCGGTGACTGACGGATCTCATCGGTGTCAGCAATAGTCTGAACACTTTTTTTACGATCGGAACACGCCGATAAAAACAATAATGCAATAAATAAGTGTTGTTTCATCTTTGCTCGTAATTATAATTGTTTACTTAAATCAGTTTTCGGCGATAAACATCTTCCACTTTGCCTTTTAGTAGGGCAATTAGTTCTGTTTGCATGTAGTCGTATTCGTCGGGGATATATAAGCATACTATTTTTTTATTTTTATAAATTTCTGAAAATCTATTTCTTATAAAGTTTCGATGGTGTTTTTCCATCACAACAATGCTATCAGCCCAATTCAAAATATCAAGCGATAAAACGACAGTAGCCGAAGGGTCTGTACCTGCTGATTTTACCTCAAAACGTTGATCGCTTTCATAAATTGTATGGGCAGTAGCACTTCGCATTCTGTTTATGGTGCAAACAAAAAGTATTTTTAATTTATGTTTAGTGGCCCAAAGTTGCCGCATTAACGGGGTGATTTTCCAATATTTATCAAGATTTTTGTAATCAACGCAAGCCCAATAATGAATGGTGTATGCGTGCAGTTCAAAGTTGGTTGCTAAAATTGGTTGAATCCTTTCCCAATAGTTCAAAAACTGCTCTTCCGTGTTTTGGTCTTCTGTGGCTTTAATGATAAGTTCCATCAAAACAAATTTCTGATCGTCATCATTAGTCAAGTTATAATGCGAAATATATTTTTCAATATCGGCAGGATTGCCTTGGGTATAAGACCAGTTTTGTATAGCGGTATCGTTAGGCAAATGAAGTGCTGCGGCCAATTCGTCTATTGCTTTTTGTGTACCAGATCTGAATATTGGTTGCATTGTTAATCGAATTTATTTTTTCAAAATAATCTCCGCGCTACTCCTAGTTTTTAAGACAAATCGATTCGTCAATTCCATTTCCTCTGGAAACCGACAATCGAATTTTATGCTATGTTTTCCAGGTTTTAGGCTTGGAATCGTTTGTTTTAAAGTAATTTCCTTCACAAATCCACCTTTCTTGTCGTATATTTTAAGACTCGTTCC
>JAAFHO010000582.1 GCA_013297575.1 Chitinophagales bacterium | reverse complement strand
GTCATCGCCTTTTTCTACTGTATTTATCGTCGGCATGAATATGATATTGAAATTATTTTTTGTTTTGTTTTTTAATCAATTTGTTTAGGTAAATCCGTCCTGCGGCCATAACACTCATATTGAGATTACTATGACCACAGGACGATAAGGCAATTTTTTTGGCTCAAAAAGATTTAATCTTCATTAGAACAAAGATTCCTAATCCCCAAGTAAACCGCCGAAGCAATAACAACGGTAGGCCCTGCAACTAAATGTCCAGCTGCGAGAGCTAGTTTTCCCGCAACTGTATGACCTAGTATGTGTGCCGCACCATGTGAGCCAACATATCCTGCGACTATACCGCCACTAACAGTGTCAGCGGTTTTCAATGCTTTGCTTTTTTTTGACTTTTTACCCATGATTTTAAAATTTTAATATATAAACAATGCTTTTTTATATTTTATCGCCCAACAATTAGTAACGGTTGCATCCCTGCCAAACCGCCGCATATAGCGAGCGGTTGGCAAGGAAGCGGAGTTACTTCTCGTTTACATTTAACAGGTTTCGAAGGTCATTAATAGGGATAAACGGGCCAGGGTTCGGTTTGTTGTCAATCTCTGACCTGAGTTTTATTTCTTGAATTTTATATTTTAAGATTAAAAGTTGGCAAACTTTTTTAAGCGCAGTTATCTGTTCATCTGAGAACTTATCCCAATACAATTTTTTACTAATTGGATCCTGAGTGATGTTTTGAGAATCGACTTTTTGGTTATATGCATTGGTGAAAATACTACCATTTTTAGATAAAGGGCCCCAGTTGACTAATTGAATTAGGATTGAATTATTTCTATACTTTTCATTATTTGCCGCTCCAATAGCACTATAATTAAATGGGATAAGCTGGATAATTCTCCCAGTATTTCCTATTAATAAATGTGGCGAAACTCCCTTACCCTGGGTCTCGGGGCGCATTGGCGCAAAGAAAGTGTAGTAATCAGCAGTTTGGTTTAAATCATTTGTAACAGTACTTGCTATGATAATATTTTTTGGTGTTTGATCTTCGAATTCACCCCATGTACTTTTGGTAAGTTGATATTTAGTTCCTTTTCCAATAACAAAATTGTCCTTTAGAATTAAGGAGTCATAAATTTCAATCATTGGTAAAGATATGTTTTTGTAAACATTACTCGTGAATGGAATTTTATCATACTCTCCTTCTTTTAAATAGTTTGAGTATTGATTCTCCCTTCCTGGTATTATTCCTGCTTGAACGTAAAAGTCAAGAAATTTTGCGGCCTTCTCGATTTCTCCTAAGTTTTGTGCTTGAAGATATATTCCGTATTCAAACTTCCTATTCTCTAATTTATTAGATGCTGAAATTTGAATTGCAATTGTTAGGAGAGTGCCAAATAAACCAATAACGGCAACTAAAATAGTTGGGTTGATACGGTTTATCGCCCAACTTGAGGATACAGGTTTTGACTCAAGAATTTTAAGTTCTAATTCTTTGATTTCCTTCTGAATTTTAAGTTTTTCTATTTCCATATTGTATTTTATAACAAGTAACTATGGTTCACCATCACTCCCTCCCAATACCCCTCTATTACCTAAAAACCCGCTTTGCCACCACCACCCACTTTATCGCAAACACAACAAACAAACCCGCTCGAACAAGCAAAACGCGCAATAAATGTAAATATAAATGGAAAAAGCGTATAAAGTGGTCATTGTAATTTGGAAATAATGGGCAAACCATCGAAGTACATCACAAATTTATAGTAATTTATTCCACATATGCAAGGGCATTAACAATTATTTTTTAAATTATTTTGAGTTAAGCCAATATATCTTATCTGTTTGGGCTACTTACATGCCGCAAATAAATCTTGAATACGATTCAGGTCTATAACTTTTTAGAGCAAGTGCGTAGTACGCTCCGTATGCAAGTGCAAGGCAATAAATCATTTAAATCTCCTTCCAGAAGGTCACCAGTAATTTTTTTTATCCAAAACTATTTTTTTTAAAACAAATTATTTCAAAAATATTTCAATAAATACGTACTTTTGCCCCCGAAGTAATGATATAGATTAAATATTCGATGGCAAAGAGACAGAAAGATAACACCCCACCACCCACATTCTCCCAAAGCGGGGAAGACAAGATTATTACACTATCCGGTATGTACCAGAATTATTTTCTGGATTATGCATCTTATGTTATTTTGGAACGCGCCGTACCCGCCCTTGAAGATGGCCTCAAACCCGTACAACGCCGTATCCTGCATGCTATGTACGAACAGCACGATGGGCGTTACCACAAGGTGGCCAATCTGATTGGGCAAACCATGCAATACCACCCACATGGCGATGCCGCTATCGGGGAAGCAATGGTCAATATTGGCCAAAAAGACCTTTTGATTGATTGTCAGGGCAACTGGGGCGATTACCGCACGGGCGACTCTGCTGCCGCACCGCGTTATATTGAGGCGCGTTTGACCAAATTTGCGCTGGATGTTGCCTTTAATTCCGATATTACGGTATGGCAATTGACTTATGACGGCCGTAAACGAGAGCCAGTTAATTTCCCAATGAAGTTTCCGCTGCTGCTAGCGCACGGTGTAGAAGGTATTGCGGTAGGTTTGAGTACCAAAGTAATGCCCCACAATTTTATCGAAATCATTAAAGGTAGTATAGCCGCACTAAAGGGTAGAAAAATAGAACTTTTCCCCGATTTTCCAACAGGAGGCTTGGTGGATGTGGCCAACTACAACGCTGGCGGACGTGGTGGAAAAATTCGGGTACGTGCCAAAATTCGAGAAATTGATAAAAAAACGCTACAAATTACCGAGATTCCTTATGGCGTTTATGTCTCTGATTTGATCGAAAGCATTTTGAAAGCCAATGAAAAAGGGCAGATTAAAATCAAAAAAGTAATTGACAAAACCGCTGCCGAAGTAGATATTGAAATTGAGTTGCAAGCCGGCGTTTCGCCCGATGTCACTATTGATGCGTTGTATGCTTTTACCAGTTGCGAGGTGAGTATTTCCCCCAATTGTTGCGTGATCCTGGACAATAAGCCGTTGTTTACCGACGTAAGTGAGTTGTTACGTATTTCTACGGAAAATACCAAGGAACTCTTGCGCATGGAACTGGATTTGCGCCGCGAGGAATTGCAGGAAAAACTGCATTTCGCCTCTTTGGAAAAGATATTTATCACCAACCGTATTTACCGCGATATAGAGGAATGCGAAACTTGGGAATCGGTGATTGAAACGATTGACAAGGGTTTGAAAAAATTTGTCATTACACCTTCCGAAACAGGTTATGATAAGGAAACCAAACGGATCAAACTCCTCCGCGATGTCACAGAAGAAGATATTGCGCGCCTGACGGAGATCCGTATCAAACGTATTTCCAAATACAACTCCTTTAAGGCCGATGAAGATATGGCCAAATTGAATGCGGAATTGCTGGAAACACTCCATCATTTGGCGCATTTGACGGAATACGCTATTGCTTATTTTGAAGATTTGCTGTCAAAATATGGTAAAGGACGGGAGCGTAAAACAGAAATTGCGGTCTTTGACGAAATTCGTGCCGCCGAGGTAGTGGCGAATAATGCCAAGTTATATGTCAATCGCGTGGATGGTTTTGTAGGAACTGGCTTGAAAAAGGACGAATTTGTGTGCGATTGCTCCGATATTGACGATATTATTGTCTTCCGCCGCGATGGTGTGATGAAAGTAGTACGCGTAGAGGACAAGGCGTTTATTGGCAAAGACATTATCCACGTGGATGTGTGGAAGAAGAACGACGAACGCACCACTTATAATATGGCGTATGTAGATGGTAAATCGGGGCGCTCCATGGTAAAACGCTTTAACGTAACGGCCATTACCCGCGATAAGGAATACCCCGTGGGTGGTGTGGGCAAAGGCTCTAAAATACTATA
>JAAFHO010000581.1 GCA_013297575.1 Chitinophagales bacterium | reverse complement strand
GTATTTGAGGTACTTGTTTCCATCTCAAACCGATATCCAATACCATGTACGGCCACAATTTTAATGGCGGGACACGTGATTTTTTTTCGCAACCTCGACACAAATACATCCAAACTCCTGCCCACCATAATGCCCTCGTCCTCCCAAACCTGCTCCAATAAAAACCGACGTTCCAATACCTGATTGGGGTGGTTGAAAAACAATTGCAGCAGTTTGGATTCGCGGTAAGTAAGCGTAGTCGATACGCCATTTTCTACTATAATTTGTCGTGCAGGATGAAAACTTATGCCCTGAAAAACGATCCATTTTTGTTCTCCCTCGGTCGTTTTATCCGTTTCTTCATCCATCAATACAGGTATTTGAGGTGGTCTATTGTTTTTACGGAACAAAGCAAACAATAGACTACCCAAAAACAGACCAAATATGCCTAAAATCCATGCTGAATTGGTGCTATTGGCTTTTTCGGGAAGGGGTAGGGGGAAGGTCACCTGCAAATTATAACAACCCGATGTTGCCTCCCTTCCACTACAAGGCAATGTTTTGTTTTTTTCAAAATCACTATAATTATAGCCAAGTATGATCATTCCATCAAAGCAACCGAGTATGGCCACATCGTAATCGCAATGGATCCCATGTACCTCAAATGAAGATTGCAACAATTCAGGTAAGCTATCATAATTGATGTTTTTCTGCAAACGAACCAACCAAGTATTTTCGTTTTGTCTTGTTATAGGAGCCACCGTAGAGGTACTATCGCCGGCATGTAAATAAATAAGGTGTGCTGTTCGGCGGAGCGCCAAATTTACTTTGTCGGGATGTAGGCCAACTTCCTTTGGGGCATCCGCTGCAAAATGCAATACAAATTGCATCAGCAATAGACCAACGACGAACAATGCTAGGTATTTCCAAAGACTTTTAAACATGGGGGCAAAAATACTGAAAAAAATACCATATTTCACCCCCAAATCATTTGATTTTACAAAACTCATTGCACTAAAATCTCGTTATGCGGCAAAGCATATTCGTTATCCACGGTAATTAATAGAATCGAATCGCCTTTTTTGCATTTGGCCAATACTTTTTGAATCGCAATATTTTTGTAGGTTTGGTCGGAAAACATCATTAATGTACCCGTTTTTTGGTCTTTTATGGCAATTTTAAATTTGATTTTATCAACGGGAGTCGTTGCTGTCTCGGATATATTAGCCGTGCATACCGTGAGTACGCCTGTGGTACTTTCCAATATGGCACATTTTGCGGTAAGGGAGTAGGATTCCACCACCATTTTTCGATCCAAAAATGCAGCAGCGCAATTACTAAATGGTTGTTGCGCAAAACTCAGTGTTGCAAATAAGCAACCAATGACCGTTAACATGAGACAATTTACTTTTTTCATAACTTAATTTATTAATTGTGAATAATGCCACAAAAGTAGGAGCAGCACCATATCTCATGCGAATTTGGCGTGTAAAAGAATGTAAACGCGCTGTAAAAGGTGCTGTTAGGAATGAAATTTAAATAAAGGTACAAATTTGGGGAGATGATTTTGTCTCTATCAAGGCATGAAGAGGGCGTTTAGTGGCGCTAAACAACCGATGAATAACGAAGAGAGGGGCAAAATGAAGCCGCCAAATCTGTACCTTTATTTAGATTTCATTCCTTTACTTATTTATTGGGTAATAATTTATCCAATTTTTGATGAATTTCCTGCAACAAAGCGAACTGTTTTTCCTGTGTTTCAAACAATGTTTTAATTTGTTCTTCCAGCAATAAATCCATTTTTTGTTGAAGACTTCGGATTTGCAATTCCGCTTTCAGGTTAATCATATAATCGTTTTCGCTGCGCATCCGGTCTTTTTCTTCCTGTCGGTTTTGGCTCATCATAATAATAGGTGCTTGGAGCGCGGCAATACAAGACAAAATCAGGTTCATTAAAATAAAAGGGTAGGGGTCAAATTTGTATGCGCCCACTGCTACCGCATTAAATACGATCCAAAGCGCAAGTACGATCCCAAACAAGATAATAAACTTCCAACTTCCTCCAAATCGAGCCACCTTATCCGAAATCTGTTGCCCGCGCGAAAGTGTTTCAATGGGCGGATTCAGTAGGTTTTGGATGATCAACTCCTCCGCTTTGAGGGTATCCTGCACGATTTGGTGTAGTTTTTTGATCTGTTCATTCTCTTGGCTTAATAATTCTTCGATGCTTGTGTTATTCATAAATCGTTGTTTTTATTTACAATTCAGGTGATTGAATACACTGTAAAATATGTTTAATGTGATGTAGCATTCTTTTCCACCACAAAATTTTTCACCACAAAAGTGCACAAAGAACACAAAGACGTAGAGTAGGCGCTTCGCTTTTTTTAGAACACAAAGCATTGCGTACGCTTCAGTGTAAGCAACGCTTTGTGAACTTTGTGCACTTTTGTGGTAGAAAAGCCGTTTACGCAACGCTTTGTGGTAAAAAATACTACAGTGTACAAAAAACTAATTTTACAGCCCATTCAAAATGTATTAAATGGTTGTAGATTTCGCGAAATTACTCAAATTATCTGACTACAGCCAAGCACCACAACCTATTTTTTTATCGATTCAAGCAACCTTTCGTCGAGAAATACCACTTTGCGTTCAACTGCGAACACGAAAATGTCCGAAAATGAACAATCCCATTTTCATAACTCATTGATAATCAATAAAAATTCGTTTGGCACACCACTTGCATTTGTTTCAGTACAATTATAAATTAAGCTATGAATCATTTATTTTTTCAGTTCAATAAAACATCCGTTACTATGAAATCGCTTCAAGTTATTCCGTTTATCCTTTTTGCAGTAGGTACTGCATTTGGCCATGCTTCCGCTACTACGCCAACTGAGCCAATCGCTCTTGAAATGTCAAAAGGCCCAGGCGCACCCTGTATCACCACCGATGCTATTTTAGAAGATTTACTCCAAATGGGTATCCTCAAAACACGCAAGAACGCCTCCTTTTTATTAGAAAAAGATCGCCTGATCGTTAATGACGAATGGCAAAGCACAGAAGTGTTAAAGCAATTTGTAAAAAAATACAAAATCGACAAGGCGAGTTCTTGGATCGTTTACAATTACTCCATGTAAATATTGTACCTTTGCGGCATGGAATTAAACCCAATTGCCCAAAATGCCCTCACCAACCTTGGTGTAACGGAACTCAATAAAATGCAGGAAGCCGCCAATTTGTCCATTCAAAAGGAGCGGAACACCATCTTGCTATCGCCCACCGGTTCGGGCAAAACATTGGCTTTTTTGTTGCCCGTCCTCCAAATAATGCGCGAAGACAAGTCGGGCGTACAATGTATCATCATTTCGCCCACCCGCGAACTGGCGATTCAGATTGAACGCGTTTGGCAAAAAATGTCCACAGGTTTCAAGGTGAGCACCTGCTACGGTGGTCACCCTATGCAGATCGAAACCAATAATTTGGTACAGCCGCCCGCCTTGCTCATAGGCACACCCGGGCGTATTTTGGAGCATATCAACCGACAAACCTTTGTCACCGCCAGCGTTGAAACACTGATCCTGGATGAGTTTGACAAATCCCTTTCGATGGGTTTTCAGGAACAAATGGGCGATATTATCCTACACCTCAAAGGTTTGGAAAAAAGGGTACTGGTGTCGGCCACCAACAAAATGTCTATCCCCGATTTTACAGGAATTGTGGCACCCAATATCCTCAATTTTTCTAAAATGGAGATGCCCACCAACAGCGGTTTCTCCTTAAAATACGTCAAGTCGCACACAGAAGATAAGATTGATACCTTGTTTCAATTGCTTTGTTCCTTAGGTGCTGAACAAACCCTCGTTTTTTGTAACCTCCGCGAAACCACCGAAAAAACACAAGCATTCCTCAAGAAAAAAGGCTTGGATGCCGCCTGTTTCCACGGTGGTATG
>JAAFHO010000580.1 GCA_013297575.1 Chitinophagales bacterium | reverse complement strand
TAGCGGCTATTTTTTGAAGACTATTTCTGGCATCTATCGTCCTGTTTTCCTGTAAAGCCAATGTATAACTTTTTAATAAGAGTTGTAGTGCCTCGTCGTCTTGACTGGTTTGGGTATAAATATCGGCCAATTTTTGGAATTGTGAAATTTGAGTTGGCGTATTTTGCTGTACATCTTCGCGTTGAAGCAATTGTTTTTGGACATCAATGGCGGCATCAAAATTGCCATTAGCGGTATAGGCATCCGCAATTTGGTTGGTGTATTGAATCGTTTGATCTAGGTTTTCGGCTTGATCTAACACATTTTTATAGTTTTTTTCGGCAGCAGGAAGGTCATTTTCCTTCAAATTTACGGCACCCATTTGCTGGAAGGCGTTTGCTATTTCGGGTTTATTCCCAGTATTTTGGGCGATAAACAGGTTGGAATTGATAAAAGGTTTTTGTGCTGCGCTATTGGAATAATGCTGTAACCTATTCACGTCGTTGCTATTGAGGTGTATTTGGTTTTGCCCTGCTGTGGTATTGGGAGTATTCCGTTTTTGGGCGTTATCAAAATTAGTAATAGCATCTTGAATCTTGTTTTGGGCTTCTTGTGCTTTGGCTAATCCACGCGCCATAAGCGCAGCATCTTCTGGTTTGCCCAGTTTATCATAGAGTAATTGGGCTTTTTGGTAGTAGGTTTCGGCCTTGGCAAATTTGCTCAACGTAAAATATTCATTGGCCAACAGCCCATAAGCACCAGCGATCAAACTTTCATCGTTGACGGCCACACCTTCCTTCAATTGCTGGGTATTTTGTCTTAATTTATTGGTCGATGAAGACGAAGGTGTTGTTTCCTGTGCATACAAAGGGCTATTTTGCAAAAGCCATGCAAAGAGAATAAGTAAAGCAACAGGTATTTTGAATTTCATTACACAAAGATAGGAAACTAAAACAGCACCACAAACATGATTCACCAAGTGAAAAAGCGTATTCACCAAGTGTGGGTTTTAAAATCGGGGAAGTGCGCCACTTTTGTATCAATTACTAGTTGTACCAACGCAAGTGTAAGCAACTAGATACCGCTTTTTCACACTTAAAATTTACATATTATGTTATCACAATCCTTTTTTCTAGTTGCCCAGTATTTGTCGATCCTTTTTTCTACTTTGGATTCGACGGCACCAATCACGCAGGCTACCCCAAACCAAGCAACCTCGGTTTCCACCAATGAATTATCTCCTGATCTTCCTTCCAAAGTTGATTTTGAAGGATTTCTAAAATTGAGCGAAGAAACCTACCAATACCGCAAGGACAGGCTCGTTGATCTTGACCTTTTTTTAGAAATGGCCAAAGATTCCAATACGATTATCCTAGATACGCGCTCCGATAAAATGTATGCAATGAAACACGTAAAAGGAGCAGTACATTTGAATTTCGCGGATTTTAATGTCTTTGATCTAATGCGCGTAATCCCTTCCCAAGATACGAGGATCCTCATCTATTGTAATAATAATATTAATGATGACGAACTGTTTTTTCCTTCAAAAATGGCGCGACCAGTTACACCAAGTAGAAAGCCTATTTCCTTAGCACTCAATATCCCTACATTTATCAATCTATATGGATACGGATACAGAAACATCTATGAACTATCATCGTTGGTCAGTGTAATGGATAGAAGGGTTCAATTTGAAGGCGCGGCCACAGTACCCAATGTAAACAGTTTCCAAGTACCATTATTGAGCAAGGGTTCTAAAAAATAAGTGGATATTGGGGCTATCCCATCTCTTCTTTGAATTCGTGTTGTTGCCCGAGTGATATTTCAATCACTCGGGCAATAATATTTTCCCGAACAAGATGATTTTGGCACAAACTAGTTGTTTAGCGTAAATTAATCAAAAAATATTTACTTTTGTGCATTTTATTCCAACACCATTCCTTAAGTATTTGGACATAATTAATTGTGTCCAAATACTTAAAATCTCATTCCTTAATTAAAAGTTGCAGCAGGGAATGCAACCGCACGGATACTTAATTGATTTATGAAAAAGAAACTATGGGTATTAGCCCTGTTTACGCTACATGTAATGATACTTTTAGGGCAAAATAAAGAAGATTCAAAAATATCAACCCAACAATACAGCCCTGAAGAAAAAGCAGTCATTCAAGTCATTCTCGATGAAACTGAAGACTATACAAAAATGTCTTTTGCTGATCTTGCGCGAAAATATTGGATATTGGACGACAAAACTTATATGTGTGTGGCCCACTTAGATGGCATTAATTTTATGCAGTATAAAGACGAATTGTTGGCGCGCAACGAAATTGCCCCTGCCGATCAAGTTAAAGTAGAAAAATCTAATTTTAATGTATTGGTAAATGGTAACATGGCGACTATTTACCATAATCAAGTAGTTACCATTCTCGAAACTGGCGATAAATCGTATAGCCACGAAATCCGGATTCTTGAGCGCGTAGATGGCGTTTGGAAAATACATTGCTCTACGGTAGTGCAATATCTTCCGCACTAAGGAACGGTGTTGGAATAAAGGTGCAAATTCAGGCTTCAGATTTTAGTTTCAGATTTTCTGTTTTTTCGCGCGAATAGCCTACCTATTTAAGCGGAAAAAGAGGGAATATGAGGGTAAAAGATGTGCATCAATTGTACCTTTATTCCAACACCGTTCCTAAGATTAGCCCATAATCACCTTCCGTCCAGGCAATGTGCCAAATGATGGATGTGTAGGTTTTATGCCATCGGGCGAAAGTAGCCAAAAGACAGGTACGTGTGCAGCCGTCAGGATCGGCCCGGCAAAACCATCTGTGAGATAAATAAATGCATCCGGTCGTTCTCTATTGGCCAATTCTATGGGCTGCGTAAAATCTGTTCCGCCGCGCCCTTGTACAATTTCGGGCGTTATTCCTTTATATTTATACCGTTGGTGGATAATGGTATCGCATTCCACCACCTCTATTTCTGCACCTGCTTTCCAAAGATGGTGTATTTCGTTAAAAAAAAGTTGAAATTCAGGCGCACCCACACTACCCGAAGTATCCAGTGCCACCAAAATCCGTTGTCGTCTATTAATACGTATGCCCGGATTAGTGCCATAGCGCTTGGAGGGTCGGCGCATCGTATTCTTAAGTCTTGTACTGCGCGCACTTTGGGTAAAACGCCTCAAGGCCAATCGCCAATTAATAGCAGGAGGAGTTGGCATCAAGGCATTGATTTGATCGCGTACGCCTGCTGGAAGTTGTCCCCACGCCGCTGCATTAGTGCGCTGGTGCGCAGTACGCATGAGGCTGTCCAAGTGATTATCCAATACGGCGTTTTCCATTTCTGATCGGGCACGTATTTCGCGCCAAGGTTGGTGTCTTTCCAGGCCATTGGTATTGGATTGGATTTGTTCCAAAGCATCAGCATTGTTCTTGCCTTTACTTTCGTCGCCCCCTTTTTTACGGGAAGATTCCAATTGCTGATAATAATAGAACCACGTTTCGCCTTTTTTAAGGTGTAATTCGGGGAAAGTTTCGAGAAATATACTGTCTTCGGGCAATTGAAAGCGATCTATGTATTGGTTAATCACCAAATCCAAGGCTACATTGAGCAGTAAACTGTCCAGTGCCGGATCGCGGATAAACAAGTGCCGAAATACCAAATGCAGCATTTCGTGTTTGACCACACCCAGCCGATGTTCGGGTTGAACCAGATCCTTATCCCAAAAATTGGCGTTTACATAAAGCGTAAAGGTATTTTTCCCCACTCCAACGGCAAGCGTTTGTACCTCGTGGCCAGGGCCGGTAATTTCCTTGTTTAGACCAGCAAAAACATGTGCATAAAAGGGTTCTCGAAGGAGGAGTTCGATACCGGTTTTGGATAATTCATCTAGTATTCGGCGTTGCTCATTCATCGTTTAAACAAAATCAACATCAACTGCATAAGGATAACTGAGTA
>JAAFHO010000058.1 GCA_013297575.1 Chitinophagales bacterium | reverse complement strand
CGGACTTACGATCGGCTCCACCTATTATATTCAGGTACATGATTATGAGGGTAATAATTCTGCCAATGCTACTTTTAGCATCTGTATTTCGACTCCGCTGGTTAACGATAACTGCTCCGGTGCTATCGCACTCACGCCAGCGGCAGCATGTACCCCCATCAGCGGAACAACAGAGGGCGCTACCGCTGATACGGGTGCGGGGGTATGTACGAATGGTAGTGCTGCAGACAACGCGGTGTGGTACAAGTTTACAGCCACCGCTGTCGCCCATACTGTTACAGTAGATGGCGATCCGAATTTTGATGCCGTGATTGGTGCATTGACCGCCTGTGGCGGCACCACCCGCCCTACTGGTGGTGGCTGCACGGATAATACATTCAATGGCGGGATTGAAACCATGATCCTGACCGGACTTACGATCGGCTCCACTTATTATATTCAGGTACATGATTATGAGGGTAATAATTCTGCCAATGCTACTTTTAACATCTGTATTTCGACTCCGCCTGCTAACGATAACTGCTCCGGTGCTATCGCACTCACGCCAGCGGCAGCGTGTACCCCCGTTGCCGGAACAACATTTGCCGCCACTGCGGATTCAGGTTCGGGATTATGTACTGGTTTTGGGGCAGTCAACGCGGTGTGGTATAAATTTATAGCCTCCTCTACCGCCCATACTGTTACAGTGGATGGCGATCCGGATTTTGATGCCGTAATTGGTGCCTTAAACTTCTGCGGCGGTTCCACCCGCCCTACTGGTGGTAACTGTACAGATGTCACAGGCAATGGAGGAATTGAAACCATGAACCTGACCGGACTTGCGATCGGCTCCACTTATTATATTCAGGTACATGATTTTGTGGGTAATAATTCTGCCAATGCTACTTTTAACATCTGTATTTCGACCCCGCCTGTTAATGATAACTGCTCCGGTGCTACTGCACTCACGCCAGCGGTCACATGTAACCCCATCAGCGGAACAACAGCAGGTGCTACCCCTGATACGGGGTCGGGTGTATGTTTGGATGGTGTTGGTCCAGACAATGCAGTGTGGTTTAAATTTGTAGCCACCGCTACCTCCCATATTGTTACAGTAGATGGCGATCCGAATTTCGATGCCGTAATTGGCGCAGTGAACGTCTGCGGCGGTATCCGACCTGCTGGTGGTAACTGTACAGATGCCACATTCGGAGGAGGGATTGAAACCATGACTTTGACCGGACTTACGGGCGGTGCTACCTATTACATTCAAGTACATGATTATGAGGGCGATAATTTTGCCAATTCCACTTTTACTATTTGTGTAACCCTGCCCCAACCACCTGTCAATGATAACTGCTCAGGTGCGACCGCACTCACGCCCGCACCCACGTGTAACCCCATCAGCGGAACAACAGAGAACGCTACCCCTGATTCGGGGCCGGGTATATGTACGGTTGGTACTTCGGAGAATGCAGTATGGTATAAATTTGTAGCCACTGCTACCACCCATACTGTTACAGTAGATGGCGATCCGGCTTTCAACGCTGTAATAGGAGCCTTGACCGCCTGCGGGGGCACCACCCGCCCTATTGGTGGGGACTGTACAGATGTCACAGGCAATGGAGGGGTTGAAACCATGACCCTGACCGGACTTACGATCGGCACCACCTATTATATTCAGGTACATGATCGTTTCGGCGGTAATAACGCCAATTCCACTTTTACTATTTGTGTAACCTTCCCTGTACCTCTGGCTGTCAATGATGAATGTTCAGGTGCTATCAACTGCACACCTACTGCTGGTACGTGGAACAATCCTGTATCAATAGGACATAGCAGCAACGCCGCTACCCAGTCACTCGTTCCTATTAATTGTAATGGATTTACTAGTAATACAGCCAAGGACATTTGGTATAGTTTTCAAACTGATAACAATGGCGGAAATATAACTATTACTTATAGCGGTAATGAGGATATTGTACTAGAGGCGTTTTCAGGTTCTTGTGGTGCGCTAAGTTCCATAGGGTGTAGCGATAATGTCGGGCTTACAGAATCGTTCAATCTTACTGGTCTCGCTGGATCGACAACCTATTTCTTACGTGCTTATATTTTTGATGGTGGTACATCAGCAACCTCTTTTTCAGGTACCCTTACCGCTACTGGTACGGCCCTACCCGTCGAATTGACAGCATTTTCGGGCAAAGTAGATGGCCCAGTAAATACCCTCGCCTGGGAAACCGCCGCCGAAGTGAATGCACAATGGCATATCATCGAGCGCAGCACCGACAGCCGCAAATGGACGGAAATAGCAAAGGTGCCGGCTAAAAACGCAGCAGCACAGTACAGCGCGGAAGACCGCCAGCCATTGCCACAGGCTTACTACCGCCTACGGTCGGTGGACTTCGATGGCCGCGAACAGTTGTCCAACAGTATCGTCCTGACCCGCACCGATAAGGGTTTTAATATCGCTAGTGTATTCCCATCCCCTACGCAAGACGAGGTGACGGTACAATTTAACACCACCACCTCCGAAGAGCGTATCCGGCTTCGTGTGACGGATATCATGGGTCGTCTGCTGTTGGAGCAGCCCATCGAGGCGCAAAAAGGCTTGAATACCACTACGCTGTCGTTGGCTAATCTGCCTGCGGGTATGTACTTGATTGGCCTGGACAATGGCACGGTGCTGTCCACGCCTGTTCGGGTAATGAAGGAGTAATAGAAAAAGATAGTCGCAAAAATCATACTACTGGACATTTTACAAAAAAACACATTTAACACACTTTTTAAATGGTGGAAAGTCACGGTTACGAAACTAAAAAAAGTTTTGTAACCGTGACCTGTTATTTTCGTTTTATAAAATGTTTAGTAGTATGCTCAAAAATGTTATAATTCGTCTAAACGTTGTGGTTCCATCTCCGTTGTCCATAAGTTCAAACTTATGTTCTCCGTTAAAAAGCCTAGGGATTATATGTCGATTATTACAAATTTTCCTCCAAAAATACGGAAACGGTATTTACCCAATCCACTTTATATCGTTTTAAATAATTTTCATGCCCCGCATCAGCAAATGTATATAGGCGTTTTTTACCAGTCATGTTTGCAAAAATATTGTCTATTTCTGCTCGACTTACCTCTGCATCTTTTTCCCCATACAACAGTAAAGTTGGGAATTTTACACACTTTGCGTATTCGGTTGGATTATGCGAAAAAGCCCAAAATCCATTTTGTACACCACCCCAAAAAAGGAGTAATCCAGCCATGGGAAAACAGGGTACATTCATGTGCTTAAATCTGGCACAAGTGGTCTTGTACATCGAGCCAAAAGGACACTCTATAATGGCACAGGTTGGATCTATTTGAAATGCTTCAGCTGCTTTTAAGATGGCCGCTGCCCCCATTGATGTTCCAAAAAGTACGATATTATGTTCGTTTATTTGTCTTAAATAGTCAATGCAGACTTTTACATCTTGTGCTTCTTTATACCCAACAGTAGTATTGTTACCATCGGAGCCACCTGTTCCGATGAAATCGACCAATAAAGTATTGTATCCCAACTTGTTAAATTCCTCTGATTTATCAAGCATAAGTGATTTATTTCCACTAAAACCATGAAAAACAATCACCGTTCCTTTACTACTGTCTAGTTTTATATGCCAGCATTCAATTTTCTGACTACTTTGCAAATTGATTACCTCGAACGGTCTTGCTGGTTGTGTCGTGTTGATCGGTTTAGGATTGTTTATGCCAAATAAAAGTGCTTTTATCTTATTGCTCGTTCCTAATTCTTTAGGGTTTTTAGTTTTATCTGTGCCCGATTCCGAAAAATGGGTAAATTTATAAGCATGAAAATAGGCAATGGTATTCATTGCAAGAAATAGTCCAATTACTATCCATTGAAGTCTTTTTAGTACTTTTCTCTTTCTTTGCACCCCTTTAATCCCCTGCCACCATAAACTGTCGCTCATATAGTTCTCGGTATTTACCACCGTCTATGGTCAATAGGGACTCGTGGTTGCCATATTCGAGTACCTCCCCTTTGTCCAATACAAGGATATTGTGCGCATGGCGGATCGTGGACAACCGATGAGCAATAATAATACTGGTGCGGCGGGCAATCAATTTCTCGATTGCATATTGAATAATCGCTTCTGATTCGGGATCGATGGAAGAAGTGGCCTCGTCTAACACCAAAATATCGGGCTGGAACACCAGTGCACGCACAAAAGAGATCAACTGGCGTTGCCCCATAGAGAGCGTAGCACCGCGCTCCATTACTTGATAATGGTAGCCACCCGGTAGTTTCATAATAAACTCGTGCGCACCGATCATTTTTGCAGCGGCAATGGCCTGCGCTTCGGTAATATCGGAATCGCGGAGGGTAATATTCTCCAATACCGACCCTGAAAACAAAAATACATCTTGCAATACTACCGCTACATGCCTGCGCAAGGTAAATAAATCGTAGTCTTTAATATCTATGCCATCCACACGGATGGAGCCGCCATCTATTTCGTAAAATCGCCCTAATAAGTTAATGATCGTGGATTTACCACTACCTGTACTGCCTACAATAGCCAATGTTTGGCCCGGTTCGATCTCAAAAGATACTTTTTTCAAGATAGGCGTATCTGGAATATACGAAAAATCAACTTGATCGAAAACGACTTGACCTTTGAATTTTTCGGGTTTGTAAGTACCTGTATTTTTGATAAAATTGTCGTTACCCAACAAGAGGAACACGCGCTCGGCAGCAATCATACCCATTTGAAGGTTATTAAATTTATCGGCCAGCATCCTGATCGGACGATAGAGCATGTTGATATACATTTGGAAAGCAATCATGGTACCCAATGTAATTTCGCCACTCAATACGCTTTTAGCACCATACCACACCATCAAGCCAAGTGACAATGCACTAATGATTTCTACTACCGGAAAAAAAATGGCGTACGCCAAAATACTCCGCAGGTTGGCACCCGTATAATCGTAGTTGATCTTTTTAAATTTATCAGATTCGCGTCCTTCGGCATTAAAAATCTGTACAATGCGCATCCCAGAGATACGTTCTTGCAAAAAAGCATTCATGGTGGCCACGTGGTTACGCACTTTTTCGTAGCTTTTACGCACACTTTCTTTAAACTGGTAACTGCCCCAAATCAACAACGGAAATACAGATAAAACGACTAAAGTTAGTTTCCAAGAGGTAGCAAACATAATAAACAACACGGCTGTGATGCTCATTAGATCCGATAGAATGGTTACGCTGCCTTCCGAAAATACGGTATTAATGCTTTCAATATCGTTGATGGTACGTGTGGTACTTTGACCGATTGGAGTTTTGTCGAAATACGATAAATTTAAGTTGGTAATATGCCGAAATACCTTAGTACGCAGGTCGCGTAGAACAGATTGTCCCAACCAATCGGCATTATACAAGAAAAAATAGCGTAAAATCACCTCAATAAGTATCAGGGCTATAATCACCCCGGCAATCATGGTCATACCCGGCAAATCGCTTTTCCCTATATATTCATCCACCATCACTTGTATCAGTTTAGGGCGCAATACCGACAAGGGAGCCAAAATGGCGGTCAGCACAACCGTCAAGATAAAGACATTTTTATAGGGTTTCACCATCGCCATTACTTGGCGGAAAAGGGAAAAATTAAACTTGGGTTGTTTCTGATCAGACAAAGTGTATATGTATTACTAGTTATGGAAAGCGGGATTTGGTCTCCTTTTTTGAAGAAATAATGTTCTTTCAAACATCATTAGAGGCACAAAGTTCCGAAAATAAGCATAATTATTCTCAAAATAACTTCAATTGTTCGCCCTGTGGCAACAACCTGAACGATTGTCTGTGCCAAATACAAGCGCCCTGTTCTGCAATAGCCGATCTGTGCGCGGCGGTCGGGTAGCCCTTGTTCTGTTTCCAGTTGTAATATGGAAAATCACGATGCAAGTCGGCCATTATTTCATCGCGGTAGGTTTTAGCCAATACCGATGCGGCTGCGATAGCGGCGTATTTCCCATCGCCTTTTACCACACAAAGGTGCGTTATGTTTTGATAGGGCTTAAAGCGGTTACCATCAATCAAAATAAACTCGGGTTTTGTTTTTAATTGATCCAATGCGCGGTGCATGGCCAAAAACGAAGCATTTAGGATATTAATCTGATCAATTTCTTCGGCTTCCACACGTGCTACAGCCCATGATATGGCTTCTTTTTCCACAATAGACCTTAGTTTTTCCCGCTGTTTTTCGGTCATTTGCTTAGAATCATTGAGCAAAGGATCATAAAAATCATTAGGCAAAATCACCGCTGCCGCTACAACTGGCCCGGCCAAACAACCTCGGCCTGCTTCATCGCAGCCCGCCTCGGGAATTATAGGGAAGTGATAAGGTGCTAGCAAAGTAATTTTAAAAAAAGGTGAACAAATCAAACATTCAAACCGACCAAACCACCAGCCACCAGCCCAGCCCCAACGGGGCGACACATCCAGCCCAGGGCATCGCCCTGCGGCGGCGGTGGCGACGGCGGCACGACGGCGGCACCGCCGCCGCCCCCAAAAATCATTAATATTGTTCCTTTTCATTTGGGAATTGCCGTTGTTTCACATCCGAAATATACGAACGAGTAGCCTCCCCAATACTATCAAACAATTCCAAATAACGGCGCAAAAAACGCGGTTTAAAATCCTTTGTAATCCCCAGCATATCGTGCGTTACCAAAACCTGACCATCAGCGTGCATACCTGCGCCGATACCGATTGTAGGTATTTCAAGGCTTTTCGATACTTTTTCGGTCAATTTTGCAGGTATTTTTTCCAAAACCATAGCGAAACAGCCCAAATTTTGGAGTAATAGAGCGTCTTCACAAAGTTTATCGGCTTCAATTTCTTCTTTAGCACGAACGGTATAAGTCCCAAATTTATAAATACTCTGTGGTGTAAGCCCAAGGTGTCCCATCACTGGAATACCAGCCATCAAGATACGTTTAATCGAATCTTCCACTTCAGAGCCACCTTCTAGTTTCACGGCATGCGCGCCCGATTCTTTCATGATACGAATCGCGCTAGAAAGTGCTATTTCAGAATTGGCTTGATACGAACCAAATGGCAAATCGACGACGACCATAGCACGTTGTACAGCACGCACCACCGACTGGGCGTGGTAGATCATCTGATCGAGGGTGATAGGGAGCGTTGTTTCGTGACCAGCCATCACATTAGAAGCAGAATCGCCCACCAAAAGAATATCGACTCCTGCCTCATCGAGGATACGAGCCATGGAAAAATCATAAGCCGTGAGCATAGCGATTTTCTCGCCTTTATTCTTCATGGCTTGGATACTGTGGGTAGTGACCCTTTTTATTTCGGAGGTAATAGCGGACATACTTAATTTTGAATTTAGTGTACTGTAATCAAAGCTTACAGTGCGTTTAGGATATAAGGAAGCATAATTTATGTTCCTTAGAAATAATAAGTACTTGGATAATTAATTGTGTCCAAGTAATTAACTACGCTGCAAAGGTTCATAAACTGTTGTGAGATTGCCAAAGAAATAACATAGTACTTATATTGGGGAGCATACAATTTTCAAATTCATTTCAATAGTGACATATAATACCGATATTTGTATATTTAATTTGGCAAAAACAAAGGTAAGGCAAATTATTCGCGACAAATTTGTGCTTTATTTAATTCTCATTCCTTAATCTTTACAATTATCTCGTTCATGAAAAGAAATTTACTCCTTTGGGTGTTGTTCTTAAATGACCAATGTAGGTGGTAGTCTCTCTTTTTGTAAAATGAACCCAAACAAAAACGACTACTTCAACCGAAGTCGAAGTAGCCATTTATGTAAGTAGTAGTGCTTATTTGTAGGTAGATTAATCTTTTATTTCAATTTGCTTAAAATTCACCCCAAATCTTTATTACGATGTCCACTAAATCCGATTTGTTTTCAATCGTTGTAATTGTTCCGGTGGCCGTTTCTTTTACACTTATTGGGTATTCAAACTTAATTTCAAAGTTTTCATCTTCACCGGGTTGAATGGCTTCAAAATAGGCTTGCAAAGTTTCCATATCAGTTAATGTGGTAGTTACCCCCGTAACAACATGCTTCATCGTAACAGGGTATTGCAGTTCGTAGCCAGCACCATCAGGGTAGAGTGTTGCGCCAATTAATAGCACGGAAAGTAATGGTTCTGCATTCGGATCTGCCGCTAGACTATTGAAAGCGCAATCTTCCCAGATATTTTCCATTTCGCTTTCGCTGTTCACCTCGATCAAATTACCGCTCGCTTTTTCACGGAATGTGATGGGATATACTACATCCTCTACTTCAGGAGCGTTTTCATCGTTGTTCAATAAGTCAATATCCGCTTGGTCATCAACTATAAATGTACCGCCGTCTACGAGTGTTAAGGTGATCGGTAGTAGGATGTCGAAACATTCATCAATTTCGCCAAACGCACCATCTCTATCGGCAAGTGTACCAAGGCTGATTGTTTTTTGGATAGGCTCTACTGGTGGTGTTACAACGGACTCTTTTTTGCAAGAGGTGAAAGCAATACTGATGATGAAGAGTGCGCAAATTGCGCGAGCAATAAATTGTTGCATGGTCGATAATGTTTTTGTGTGAATTTAATTTTGAAGCGTTTTTTCAACCGCTCTGCACTCTAATCGAACGAGCCCCCTGTATCCCCTATGCCTTTGTAAAAAATAATTGGTTTATCTTTGCACATCAAATTAATACTAGGAACTTGAAAATTTATACAACTATACATAATGCGACTTAGCGCGGCAGAGGAACAAGATTTATTACATCGTATGATAAAGGGAGATGAACCCGCCTTTAAAGGTATATACGATGCTTATTACCGCTATCTAGTAGTGACTGCGTTTCAATACTTGCGCGATAATGACCTTGCTCGTGATACAACACAAGAGGTTTTTGCCGATCTTTGGCGGCGACGTGAGCAAATTCCGGAACTGAGCAGCCTCAAAGCATACCTCCGCCGTGCTGTATGTAACAAAGCACTCGATATACTGCGCCACCGCAAACGATGGCAAACTAATGACGAGATTCCAGAGATAGAAAGTAACGCCAACCGCGCCGATGAACAAACCGAAACGCTCGAATTATCGGAGGCCGTGCAGTTGGCGATTAGCGAATTACCAGAAAAATGCCGCGCTGTTTTTTTATTAAGCAGGTATGAACAATTGTCGCACCGCGAAATAGCAGAACAACTCGATATTAGTACCAAAACGATCGAAAACCAAATGACAAAAGCCCTCAAACACTTGCGTTACAGACTCGAAGAACTCGGACTAATGACTTGGTTGTTGCTTTTTTTAAAAAATGCATAGGGGGACAGGAGGCCTCCAACGACATACCATGGAACAGGTCTAAAGTGCTTAAGTGTATGTTTGGTATTTATACGGAGCGTCGTTAGGTTTTGTACATAGATTTATAGGACGCTTTCATGTATAAAACTTACAAAGCCGAGGTATCCTTAAACACGATTAAATAACATAAAGAAAATGAATGAAGAAACTTATACATACCTCCTTATAGAACGCCTGAAAGGCGCCATTTCGGAGCCGGATAGCATTCAACTCGATGAATGGCTAAACGCCAACCCCACACACCGCGATATTGCCCTCAAAATAGAAAAAACTTGGCATCTCAGTTTTCAAGAAGCCGACGAAGCCGCTATTTCGATAGACAATGATGCGGATTACAAGGCGATTTGGAAAAAAATAAACCAAACAGATGCTCCAACGATGACGGTAACGCACCAAAGCAACCGTACTTGGTGGCGCGCTGCGGCAGCTATACTCCTATTGGTTACTGCTGGCGGCTTATTCTGGAAACTATCGCACACCACCGAGATGCTCCGATTAGTGACTGCTGCCGGAGAACGCAAAGACATCCTGCTCGCCGATGGTACCCATATTTGGCTCAATGAAAATACCCAACTGGAATATCCTGCGCAATGGGACGGTAGTGTCAGAGCAGTATCGTGCAATGGAGAGGCGTTTTTTGAAGTGGCTAAAGATGCCTCACACCCTTTTGAAGTATTGACAACCGTGGGTACAGTGCGTGTGTTAGGTACTGCATTTGATGTACGCCAAAGGGCCGATGAAATGGTACTGGAAGTAGCCGTTCGAGAAGGGAAAGTAAGGGTACAACCTAAAAACAGCACCAATACTGCCGATTTAATTGCCGGAGATGCCATTCAATACGATGCCTCCAAACAAACCCTTACGCGTATCCAAAATCCTGCTGGACTTTTGTTCGCTTGGCAAAGCGGCGAATTAACCTTTCAGGGTATGCCACTAGCAACTGTGGTCAAAACGCTCGAGCAACATTATGGGAAAACGATTAAATTGAGCAATCCAAATATCGGAACTTGTACTTTTAGTAATAAGTACCCAACAAATCTACCACTTAAAGCAATCATTGACGATATTTGCGTCGTATTTGGCATTAAGTCGCGTATATCTGATACTGAAATAGTACTAGACGGCGGCAACTGCCAGCATTGATGCACTATAAATGATTGGACAAAAACACTTAGGACTACTATTTCTACTTTTTTATGTACTGTTTGGCTGCACCAAAAGCCAAGCACAATCTACTCCCGTACCACTTTTTTCATTTGTCTGCCATCAACAAACATACGATGAAGCATTAGTGGCACTTTCGGCTCAAACAGGGGTGCGCATCGCCTTTTCGCAAACGTTTTTTGATCCAAAACTTCGCATTACCAAGCGTTTTGAACACCAAACACTGGAGGCCATACTTCAATCACTCTTGGATAAAAGCGGCGTAGGTTTTAGAACTACAGCCTCTGGAATTGCTCTTTTTCTGTTGCCACCCCGCGAATACACGATCAGCGGATACATCACCGATGCAGAAAGTGGCGAACCTTTGGCTTGGGCTGTTATCAGTGTGCCCGACCAACAAATGGGCACCACCGCCAATGATTTTGGTTTTTTTAGTTTTAAGGTTCAGGCGGCTAATTCAGTTCGGGTTCAGGCCAATTATCTAGGTTTTAAAGCCCAAACCTATACTATTCCGGCCAATAGTAACCAATCCCTTTCCATCAAACTCCTCCCCAATACGGGTTTGCCCGAAGTGGTGGTCGCTGCTACCAAAGGGCATCTTAAACCTTTTGAAACACCGTCATCAGCTAATTTACCCGCTGTATGGATGCAATCCGTTACAACTACCGTAGGCGAACCAGATGTACAGCGACATATTGCGATGCTCCCCGGTGTGGTGACTGGTGCTGACGGTGTTGGAGGGCTGCATATTCGCGGTGGCAACGCCGATCAAAATTTAACCCTTTTTGATGGTATGCCCCTTTATAACTCGTCACATGCTGGAGGTATATTCTCCATTATTAACCCGTTATTGGTCAAAAATGCTCGGCTCATCAAAGGGGCTGCACCGGCGCGGTATGGGGGGCGGCTCTCCTCTGTGTTGGATGTACAATCGAGGGAAGGCAACGAAAAGAAATGGGGTGCGGAATTTTCACTTACACCCGTTTCTGCTAATTTTTTAGTAGAAGGTCCAATTGGCAAGCATGGTGGATCCATTTTGGTGGCAACACGCTATTCGTTGGTTGCGCCATGGTTTGCAAAATTGGGCAAAGACTTCAAATTGAGTAACATTAGACCTGGCATCCAAATTAGCCAAAGTTCCCGTTATGTTTTTCAAGATTTGAATGTGCGTTGGCATAAAAGACTTGGCAGCAAGCATCAAATATATGCCTCCATGTATAAAGGTGCTGATTTATTGGATGATAATTTGGGCGATAGCACCTATATAGACAGCGTCATTTATTTGAGTAAAAGTAAATACACATTCAATTGGGGCAATACAACGGCTAATTTGCGCTGGAATTGGGTGCCATCCGAGCATTGGTTTGGCAATACATCCCTTACATTCAGTAAATTTAGGAATACCATTGGAACGGCATGGGAAACTACTATAAAAACGGAACTAGGTCCCGAAATTTTTTCAGAAAACTATACATTTAGCCTTGATTTTACTTCTGGCATCCAAAGTGTGACACTCCGCAGCGATTGGGATTGGCTGCCCGGAGGTCGTTGGCGTGGAAAGGTAGGTGGTGGAATAAGTCGGCACGATTTTCTTTTATTCGATTTAGATGGATTTGAAGGCGAAAATGATATTTTTGAAGGCGACTCAACGCTATACAATTCCAAACAATCGGATATTGCCCAAGAAGGCTTTACGTATGCCGAAATGGAATGGCAACGAAAGGCTTTTGTACTCAATTTTGGCCTGCATGTTGCAGCGTTTAATCGGGACAAATGGTTTGTAGTCCCTCAACCACGCCTGCAAGCCGCTTGGGAAGTGCGAAAGGGCACTGCTTTAGAAATATCGGCTACCCACCAAGCCCAGTTTGTACAGTTGCTTACCGTCAATGATATGGGATTTCCGAACGATTTTTGGGCACCTATTGCCGCAAAACAACGGCCACAACGCGCTTGGCAGTATTCATTAGGCATGAGTCATCACCTCTCCGATAGTTTGGCCATACATATAGAAGGCTATTATAAAAAAATGTATCGCTTAGCGGAGTTCGATTTTCCTAGCATTTTGGATGCTTTTATCGAATCTGGGGATGATGATGATACATTAAGGGTCAATTGGGAAAATAACGCTGTTTTTGGTTCTGGGCAAGCAAAAGGACTAGAGTTTTTACTGGAAAAACGGGCAGGCCACCTCACAGCATTAGCCTCTTATACGCTCAGTAAATCGACCCGAGACCATTTCCCCAAACGGCCTGTATTTCGGTTTGATACTCGGCACCAAGTGGTATTGGGCGCGCTTTGGCAAATCAATTCCCATTGGCGATTGAGCGGACGCTGGCAATATTTCACAGGACTTCCTGTCAATATTATCAACCAAACAGACGGCGTTTTTGATTTATTTTTCCTAAAATATTTTAAAAGCGACCCATTACCTGCTAATACAACCCAAATACCTGCTTTTCATCGCCTAGATTTGAGTTTGGGTTGGCATACCAAAAGTTCGTTTTTTGAACATGATTTGTCCATTGGGCTACACAATGTATATAACCGTAGAAATGTTACTTTTGCCGTAGAGCGGTATGTTGATGATACAGGTGCTGCATCCGGCACATTTACGCAACGCGCATTGCCCTTGTTGCCTTCATTGAGATGGGTCGTAAAGGTGAAGCGATAATATGGCGTAGCGCATTGATAAAATCAAAAATACCAACTTAAGTACCTATATTTGCGCTATTATCATGCGTTCGTGCTCTTATATCGACTTAAAATGGGTTTGGTTAAAACCCTTTATTTTTCTGCTTACCATTAGCGGTATGTTTGAATGTACCCCATTGGAAAATAAAGAAGACCAGCAAATCCGGGAATTACTCGTCACATGGAACCGTTTATTACTGGATTTGGAGCGGTTTACCCCTGGCTATCGTGCGCCTTCCAGTGCGCGTATGTTCGCGTATATATCTATGGCGGCTTATGAGGCATCATTACCCGGCAGTCCACAATATGCTTCTTTGGGAAAAAAAATTGCAGCAGGTTATACACCTATAACATGGGAAGAAAAGCAGCAACAATTTTGCGTTTTGGCGAGTATTAATGCAGCATATCGCGCTATAACGCCCTTGTTTTTCCCCAATGCCCCCAAAGAATTAAAGGAAAAGATAAACACTACCGCCGAACTGTTTGTATTTCAACATAAACAACAAGATTGTAACGCTTCGATACTTTTTGGCAAAAAAACAGCTGCTGCAGTTTGGCAATATGCTTTATTGGATGGAAAAGAAACCCGTGGCGCCCCCAACTGCCCCTTCCAAAATTATGCAATAAAAGCCATTGACAGTACTTACCAATTGGACCAAGACCACCCTATTGCGCCACTTGTCCCATATTGGGGTTGTATTCGCCCCATAGTGGTTGCGATGACGGATATTAAACCCATTCCGCCACCTATTTTTAGCGAAAAAGTAAATAGCGCATTTTATACGCAGGCGATGGAAGTTTTTTCTGCCTCACAACCATTGTCCAAAGAAAACCAATGGATTGCAGAATTTTGGAGCGATGATGTAGCAGGACTTACGGTAACACCATCGGGGCGGTGGATATCTATTGCCACCCAAGCCATTGAACAGCAATGCCCAAGTTGGACATTTACATTAGAAACCTATTTGCGTACTTCTATTGCCTTAAACGACGCGTTGATTCTTTGTTGGTACCTCAAGTACCACTATAACCTAGAACGCCCACAAACCTATATCAACCGTGTGATTCATCCCGATTGGCAATCTTATATGGATGCGCCCCCTTTTCCAGCGTACCCCGCCGGCCATGCTATGCTGAGTGCGGCCGCAGCAGAGGTATTGACGGGACTGTTTGGCGATCCGTTTACCCTTTGCGATGCCACACACAAAGGCCGCAAGGAATTTGCGGGTATGCCCCGAACTTTTCCTTCTTTTCGGGCAATGGCACGCGAAAACTCATTTTCGCGATTGCTCACTGGCGTACATTTTCGCGTTGATTGTGAAGAAGGGATGCGATTAGGTACTGAAATTGGCCAAAAGGTAGCAAATTTGAAGATTTCCTCAAATTAAAGTATTTAATGTGTATTGGGAGCGATATTGGCTAAAAATGTCTTTATGACGTGGCGCATCTTTGCGTTGTTAGTTTAATATTCGGCTCCAACTGCATGGACATTCCTATATTTTTATTCAATCTTGGTGAGCACTGCGCATTGATCTGGTTCAATATGCTATTGACACCAAAACACTCATCGTAATATTATGAAAAGCACACTTTTTTCCATTCTTCTTTTTTTACCAGCCTTTTTTAATGCGCAAGTTCCTACACAAATTATTCGGGGTACGGTGATCGACAAAGATACCCGCGAACTATTGATCGGTGCCACGGTGCGTATCAAAGACGCTAACCCGAGTATAGGTACAGTAACCGACATCGATGGCAAGTTTGCATTACCCGCCGTACCGACGGGTCGCCTACAAGTAGAATGTGCTTATATCGGTTATAGTACTTGGTTGAGCGATCCATTTATCCTTAATTCGGCCCGCGAACAAACGCTTGCTGTTGAACTGACGCAAGAGTCGGTTTCGGGCAATGAAGTGGTTATTTCCGCTAAAAAATTTGGGAATGAACCCCTCAATGAGGTATCTATCCTAAGTGCACGCTCGTTTTCGGTGGATGAAACACAGCGTTATGCTGCTTCTGCCAATGATCCTGGGCGTATGGCGCAGGGATTCCCGGGCGTACAGCCCAGTCGCGACAATCGCTCCGATATTGTGGTGCGGGGCAATTCGGGCATTGGACTACTTTGGCGTTTGGAAGGTATTGATATTCCCAATCCGAACCACTTTGCTCGCCGAGGTTCTTCGGGTGGCGGTATCACGGTTTTTTCGGTGAGCATGTTGGGTAATTCCGATTTTAGCACTGGTGCTTTTGCTGCTGAATACGGCAATGCTTATTCCGGTGTTTTTGATATTCGCCTCCGCAAGGGCAACAGTGAAAAACGGCAATACACCTTCCGAGCAGGTATTTT
>JAAFHO010000579.1 GCA_013297575.1 Chitinophagales bacterium | reverse complement strand
AGTAATGAGATTAAAATTACGAAGTTTATAAAAAAAGGAAACCCGAAAAAAATCAGGCCATTGCCGTCATGGACGGCGGGTGGAAGATGCGTGTTTCGGGCAAAATACCCAAACAGGACTGTGCAATAGGGATTTGTATAGCGGGTATAAAAGTAAGTTGCGGGATAAAAACGACCGGCGTTTCAACTGGAAATTCCGCCAACTCCAAACTTTTTTTGAGGTTTAATGACTTCGATGAGTTATTTGAAGGAGAGGAATCGGTTGTTTCGGCCATTTTTTTCCTCAAATAACATTTGCCATCGCAATGTACTGCTGTATTGTCCTTGTTCTCGCAGAGGGTAGTGGCGATATACGCGTGGTTGGCTAACCAATAGACAGTGATCCCCAAGTTGATAAATGCTTGGGAAACTATAATAAGAGCCAATGAAAATGCCAAAATTCTGCGCATGCTGGTGCAAAAGTAGCCATTGTATTGCTAAGCAACTACAATATTTGCCAAAAATGTTAATAATGGTCAGTTCTTTGTTTTGGGATTTAAGGTGTTGGGATAAAATTAGGATTGCACTAAAAAAAATAAAGCAGTCTATTGGTTCTTGCTTACTTTTAAGCCTTGAATTGAAACGGCAACGCATCATAATCTTGCTTTATGAATTGCATAAAATTATAACAAGTTTTGTCAAAATGAAAAAAACAACCATTTTTGCTGTATTGATGCTCTTTATTTGGGCTTGTCGTAAAGAAGACGCGCCTATTGTGGTAGCAGATCCGCCATTTGATCCATTTAGCGTAGTGTCTGCGCATCTTAATATTTCCAAAAAAGCACCTGATCTTAGTTTTTCTTTACCGATATGGTTGAAAGAATACCAACCTACCATTCCAGCCAACAACAATCTAATAGAACTGGGGCGGGTTATTTTTTACGATAAAAAACTATCTGCGGATGGTAAAATTGCCTGCGCGTCGTGCCACCACCAGGAACATGCCTTTGCCGATATTGTACCACTGAGCACGGGTGTTAATGGAAAAAAGACCAAAAGAAATTCGATGACCCTCACCAGTAATATCAGTTTTGGTGGAGTGATGGGCATGTTAGACACCGGAACTACTTTGTATCCTTTGTTTTGGGACAGCAGGGTGTTGTCCATTCAAGCGCAGAGCAAAGCGGCATTTACTAATCCGCTCGAAATGGATATCACTCTGTCAAAGGTCGTATCCACGGTAGCAGAACAGCCTTATTATCCTTGGTTATTTGAGCGCGCCTTTGGTGATTCGGTGGTGACAGAAAGCCGTATTTTGCTGTCTATTGCGCACTTTTTGAATAACTTACATACCTATAATTCTAAGTTTGACCGAGCAATGCAGGTACATATAGCGAATGGTGGAACAACTGATTTGGATGCCACATTGACGGGTTTGACTACCGAAGAAAATCAAGGAAAGGCACTTTATGTGGCGCATTGTAATAATTGCCATAGTGGATTGAACAATGTCCGGGGCATTTTTGAAGCCAATAACGGACTTGAATCACCGTATATTGACAAAGGTAAAAACCTGATTACAGGTTATTTTTTCGATGTTGGTGTGTTTCGGGTGCCTATGCTCCGCAATATTGCCTATTCTGCACCTTATATGCACGATGGAAGATTTACGACATTGGAGCAGGTCATTGAACATTATAACTCAGGCGTGATAAAGGGGTATGGGTTGCATGGCGAATTGTTGCAATTGGACGAAGCGACCCAAACGTATTCTGCTAAGCGATTGAATTTAACAGAAGCAGAGAAAGCGGCTTTAAAGGCATTTTTGTTGACCCTGAGCGATGAAAGTGTTTTGACCGATCAACGGTATGCTGATCCTTTTAAATAAGTTAATCTCTCACATACATTAGACTTTATTTACAATTTAATATAACAATGAAATATTTTATCCTTTTATTTGCCGCAGCCCTCCTTGCTTTTGCGTTACCCAAAAAGAATATCAAAGTGGCCTGTGTTGGCGACAGTATCACAGAAGGTGATGGCGTAGCGATTCAAAGTAAAAGCAGTTACCCGGTGGTACTCGATAGTATCTTGGGTAAAGGTTATTCCGTACTTAACTGTGGCCGCAGCGGTGCCACAATGCTAAAAAAGAGCGATTTGCCGTATTGGATTTGTAACGAACTACACAATGTATTTGCTTTTCAGCCCGATATTATTGTGATTAAACTTGGTACAAATGATTCTAAAAAGCACAATTGGAATGCCGATGCGTACCGCCGCGATTACCAGTCGATGATCGATAGTTTTCAAACAATAGCGACCAAACCGAAAATATTTATCGCTTTGCCCGTGCCTGCGTATGCGACGGTATGGGGCATCGATGATTCAACGATTACGAAGGGCGTGATCCCTATTTTACGCGATTTGGCGCAAAAGAACAAATTACCGGTGATTGATTTGTACCAAGCATTGAGCAATCATGCGGCTTATTTTCCTGATAAAATACACCCAAACGAGGCTGGTGCACGTGCCATTGCGGTGGAAGTCGCTAAGGCGATTCGGTAGTACACTATATTTGCGCCTTAAATATATACCCACATGCTTTTTACATCCGATCAAATAAGCGACCTTGCGCAGGAGCATTATCAATTAAAGGTAACAGTAAAACCGCTACCCGGTGAAATAGACTTGAATTTTCAGGTCAAAACCGATGATGGCCAAACCTTTACCCTCAAAATTGCGAACCCACAGGAACTACCGCAAAACCTAGATTTCCAAAATGCGCTGATCCAGCACTTGGCGGCAGCGGGTTTGGATTTAGAAGTGCCACGGGTTGTACCTGCGCAAACGGGCGCGCTGGTGACCACCATCACTGCTCCTGATGGTTCGCAAAGGTTCATGCGATTACTCACTTGGATCGAAGGCCGATGTATCGCTGATGTGCGTCCGCATACGTCCGAATTGATGGAAAATGTGGGTGCTTTGTGCGGTAAACTGAGTCAGGCATTGGCTGGGTTTGAGCATCCTGCGGCGCATCGGTGGTTGAAATGGGATCCTGCTCAAGCGGCTTGGACACGCGTATATTTGGATTTGTTTGCAGATACGGAGCAGCATGCATTGGCTACATATTTTTATCAAATGTTTGAGCAAGAAGCCGTGCCGTTATTTCCGCAACTGCGGAGTAGCGTTGCTTATGCTGATGCGAATGATTATAATGTATTGGTGGGCCACGATTTGGTGCATCCAAAAGTGCCAGGTGTGATTGATTTTGGCGATGCCGTATTTACGCATACGATCAACGACTTGGCCATTGCGGCGGCCTATATGGCCATGCATAAACCCGATCCGTTAGCGACGATTGGTCAATTGACGGCTGGATACCACGCTGTTTTTCCACTGACAGCAATAGAAGCGCAGGCGTTGTTTCCTTTGATTTGTGCGCGGTTGCTCATTAGTGTTACTTGCTCTGCGCAGAACCTCGCTGAAAACCCAGATAACGCCTACCTGCAAATTAGCGACCGACCAGCATGGGATTTATTGGAAAAATTGCATAAAATCCCTACTGCGCTTGCGCTCGCTACCATTCGTTCCGCTTGTGGCTGGCCACCTTGTCCAAAAAATGTCGCTTTTATGCACTGGATAAAGGAAAACCAACAGACAGTGCACCCCATTGTCCCCGATAATTTGGACGAGGCGGTTTGGCTCGACCTCAGTGTGGGTAGTGCCGATTTGGGCAATTATGCCGATATTGAAAACGCAGAACGGCTTCATTTACGGATATTGGAGGCAATGAATGGGAAAACGGGAATTGGCAGATACAACGAGGCCCGGCCATTTTATACCACCGATGCTTATGAAGTACGTGGCAATAATGGCCCCGAATGGCGCGCAATTCATATTGGTTTGGATATTTTTATGCCACCTGGGACACCAGTTGCTGCGCCCTTGGATGGGGTAGTCCA
>JAAFHO010000578.1 GCA_013297575.1 Chitinophagales bacterium | reverse complement strand
GGTATATGGCTTGAGTTGGTAATACATAAAAATGGCCGTTACGGATGTAATCACCAGACTCAGAGAAAGTCCGGTTTCGAGCCATTTATCGCCTTCTTTTATGCCAAATAATGGCATTTTTTCGGTAGGTGCATTGATATTGCCGATAGAGAAAAGTGATATAAAACTTTCTTTATTCAGCAAATAGGTCAATATCAAAACACCCAAAGCGGTCAATAGTAGCAGCGTTTGGTATTTGATTTGATCATCAACATAGGCATTATTGGACAATGCAAAACGCCATTGTTGTAGCCATTTATTAGCACTAAGCAAAACGCCTGTGGCGGCCAAAACGATAAAGATACTGATGTATATTTTCATAAAATAATTAACTTTTTACCTCTTTTTTCTTCCCGGATACAAGACGGCTTGAATGACATTGTATTCCAATTGATGGAGCGAGTGTTGAACACCATCGACCTCCACTTGCTGAAACGGAAACCACCTTAAATTGGTGCGCAGCACAAAAGGTTGTTCCGTTTTATTGGGCAAAATATCCCAACCCAAGGTGATTCCGGTAGTTATTTGTCGTTTTGATACAAGATTCGTTTCGTTTTGGTGCATCGTAATTTTATCATACCCAAGATTGATCCCCAAAAAAGGCGTAAATCCATTGTAATCTGTCAAGTAATAAAACCCTTCCGTAAGCAGTGATTGCTTGACCAATTTTTGCTTTTCACCAAAGGCTTTTTCCTGATAGGGAATGCGTCGAAACGATAAATTGGTTACCAATCGTGCGTGGTTAAAATGATAGCCTAACGCCCAATCAAAATACGTTTTTGAAATACTTTTTGCGTTAAAATAAGGGTTTTTGCTTTGGTTATAGACCGATTTAGTCAGAATAAAGGCACTCGAAGCACCTATTCCAACAAACCAATCGCCTTTGGGGCTATGTGTTTCGACAGGATTTGAGAAATCGGCGATACTATTCAGGCGATCCATTTCCGTTTTATTGATGCCCTTATTCGTCGTTTCAAAAGCATAGACAAGTCCGATATTGGCCGAAAACGGCGGCGTTTTTATCTTTTGGAAATGGGTTTTATCCATGGGGTAATTGCTATTGTTTTTGAAGTAATAATTGATACCGCCCCGTATTTGCCAAGTACTATGGCCGTATAACAAACCGCCATCCAGCCGTAAGGTATTCTCAGTAAAAATCGGATTGCTATCGCCATTATTGCTTTGTTTAAAATTCGAGACAATCCAGGCAGCCCCTACAACAGGCGTCAGTTGTTTGGGTCTAAAAGCCTTGGGCAAAAACCGCAAACCCGTCACGACCGATTCATTTAGGCTTATTTTTTGGTTTTCAAGGTTAGTTTTGGACAGACTAGCAAGTGGAATTGAGATATAAAAATCACCATGACCCCAAAAATGGTAGCCACCTATATTCAGAATAGGAGCAACGGAAACGGGATTGCTTGAGTTGACCATTTCGCCGTTGGAATTAAGGGCTGCCCCCTTGAAAGAGGGGTAAATATTCGCACCTATCTCAAAATAGGTTTTAGCAAAATTCAAGCGTTTTTTACTATCTAGTGCTTCATTTTGACCAAAAATGGCGTTAAAACTGCCCAAGAGTAATATAACTATTTTTATTTTATTCATCATCTGTAATGCTTTTATTTAAAAGATGATGCAAAGGACGGGCGCGGGAAAATCAAAAAAATTGACTAATGGTAAGAAATGCTAGGAACGTGTAAATAATAAGTTGTTATTTTTGGCTAGATTAGTTTTTGCTCAGACAATTATCTTTTTGTGCGAATAGTGGGGCTATTTAAACGAAAAGATAGGCAGGATTTATATTGAGCCTGCCGAAATATGAGTAAAAAGGAATCAGCCAAAAGTGATAAGTTATTATTGACACGTTCCTCAGTCGCTCAAAATCTTTTTCCGAATTCGGCTCAAACTTTCAGGCGTGATACCGAGGTAAGAGGCCAGGTGAATTTGGGAGGTGCGTAAAATAACGTTAGGGTTTTCTTGGAGCAATTTTTTATAACGTTGTTCCGAGGTAAGGTACAGCAAGTCAATTTGTTGGTTTTGCTTGTGGATAAACAGGCTTTCGGCAACCACATTTTTGATTTTTTCGCCAATCGGAGAACGGTACAATTGCATAAGATCGGTATAAGTAATCATCAATGTATCGCTATCCTCAAGTGCTTTTGTGTATAATGGGCTTTGTTGCTGGGTTAATAAAGACATGTAATCACTGGCAAACTCCTTTTCGTAGCACAAATCAATACAAATATCATGGTTGTTTTTAAATAGAAAAATACCGACTGAACCCTTAATAATGAAGTACATTTTGCGCTCGGTATCTTGAGCATGTTTTATGATTTCATTTTTTTCAAAATGAGTGGGTGTTAAATATTGGGCAAATGTTTCCCAGACAGAAAGCGGCGCTTCAAAATATGGGTCAAAAAAGTCTTTAATTTGTACGCTAACAGTCATTTTTAGAAAGTGTTCTAAACAGGAAGTCAAAGATAAAACGAAAGTAAATAACGTTCCCCATAAAAGCATAAATACAGTGTAAAATAAGTTTTTTTATATTTTAAAGTCTCTGTTTTCAGCATATTTATTGCGCTTGACCGACCCAGAATGGGTCAAATGTTTATAGCAAAATCGCGGTTTCAATACGCGTGCGACCCTGTAGGGGTCGAATGCCATACAGCCACATTGCTCTATAAACATTTGACCCATTCTGGGTCGGTTACACCCTCAAAATATAAAAAAACTTATTTTACAGTGTACTAAATAAGTATCTTTTAAATATTAGGGAATGGAATTTAAATAAAGGTTATGGCCATGCTAAATTTTTAATGCCCCTTTATTTCCCCAATACCTTCACCAACTGCCTCGGCACCACCCCGTCACTATCCCGCACTTCCAAGTAATATACCCCCGCTGGCAAGGCGCCCGGTTGTATCTCCAAATTGGGCTTGCCGATCATTGCTGCATGAAACACTTGTATGCCTGTGCTATTCATGAGTTTTAATTCAACAGGTGCATCCAAGGCGCGTGGCGGACAGGACACCCTGAAATATTGGTTAAATGGATTCGGATGCACTTGATAATTCGCCGTGCTTGATTGCGATAAATCATCACTCCCCGAACTTCCGGCAGTGATCGCTAAATTACCTATTGCGGTATTGTTGGTTTCGTCCAATTCTGCCCATACACCATCGGGGTCAGCGGCAACAATAAGGTAATAATTGCCCAAAGGCATAGTGGTTGGAATATGAAGATTGCCCACAAAAGCGAGGATGGAATCGCCCGCCGATAAGCCAGTGCTCAGGTTGATCTGCTCCATCCAATCATCGGGGCTGGGCAACGAATCTTTGGACAAATAAAAATGAATATTCAAAGGGGCTGAAATGGATTTGTCGCTCCGATTGTACAAATCAAAATAAAAAGGACAAGTCGATCCTGCTGGCACACTATTGGCGGGCAGGTTCAGGTGCGTTACTTCCAGATCTGTCAATGCCGATAATTGTACGCAATAATCCGAGGGATTAAACACAAAATCGATGGTTTTATCACAAGTATTGCCACTTTCGCCTTTTATTTGGATCGATAAAAGCCCATCCAACAAAAATGGACTGACTTCCGACAACGCAAAATGAAATTCCGAGGTTGTATTAAATGCCCCCGAAATGACAGGAAAATTAGGCATGTCATCAAATGTACCTTGCCAAGTAGTTTGGTCTGGGCTGTTCAACCGAATAAAAAAAGTAACAACATCGTCCGTTGTAATATCTGGGGTGGCGTTATCATTACATGCCGCAAAATAATTGCCCACCAAACAAGGGACGGCTACCACACTTACCACCAAACTACAAGTTGCTGTATTGCCTTTCAAATCGGTTGCCGTAAAAATCACTTCGGTATTGCCCAATCCAAGATTACCTTGATCG
>JAAFHO010000577.1 GCA_013297575.1 Chitinophagales bacterium | reverse complement strand
CAAGCAGAATCCATATTGGAATCGTACAGATGGCCCGGTAATATTCGGGAACTAAAAAATGTGGCGGAGCAATTATCGGTACTTTCCGAAGAACGCGAAATTGGCCCAGATGAACTACTGCGCCTTATGCCGCAACTGCTCCAACGTAACCTACCTGTACCCAGCAACCGCCGCGATGGAGGTACCAGTGGCAGCAATGATTTTCAGGAACGGGACTTGCTCTACAAGGTGCTATTTGATATGAAAAATGATTTGAACGACCTCAAATCATTGATTTACGAATTGGTGAGTAGTAATAACCTCCGAATGCCCGATCTTTCGCGTTTGCGCACATTGCCTACAACGGGAAGTATTGATTTCCAAGAGTCGATCAATAGATCATACCAACCACAGGAAACCGACATACCTCCGTATTATTCCAATACCGACCCAAATCGGGTACTACCTATTGTGATTGACAATAAACGGACGGGTAGTAGCGGCGATCATTATTCTATCAGTGACAGTGAAATTATTGACTCACCTATTACTTTAGAGGATATTGAGAAAGAAGCGATCAAAAAGGCATTAAAAAAGTTTAAAGGCAAACGCAAAGAAGTAGCCGAGGAACTAAAAATATCGGAAAGGACACTTTACCGCAAGATTAATGAGTACAACTTGTCGTCGATTAGTTAATGTTTTTCAAAACTAACCCTAGTATGGGCAACGAAAATGATCTTTGCGCGCTCTTTGCGTCTGAATGGGCGATGCTTGGATACTAGAGATGTGTATACAATGTTTCTAAAAACATTAAAAAACACTTTATGTCGGCGGTATCTCCCCATTGAATTACGTACTTGAATTGTAATAAATAACATTAAAAAACAGATATGCTCCGAACATTATTTCTAACATTAGGACTACTTGCCACCACGGCTATTTTTGCTCAAAAGGGTTATAATATCAAGGTTAAATTGGATAATTATCCTGAAAAAGACTTGATTTTAGGCTTTCACTATGGAGAGAAACAATATGTAAAAGATACGGCCCAAGCCGATGCCGACGGTTATTTTGTGTTTAAAGCCGATACGCTTTTTCCTCCGGGTGTGTATTTGTTGGTCATGATGCCCGATAAACGCCCTATTGAGTTTATGTTGAATTCTGATGATCAGGAATTTACCCTGATTACGGACGCTAAAGAACCTGTAGCAAAGATGAAGGTAAAAGGCTCTGAGGATAATGAAACTTTTTTTGATTACCTCAAGTTTTTAGGTGGTTTGCGCCCAGAAGCGGATACTTTGCGTGCACAACTTGGGCGTACCAAATCCAAAAAAGATTCTACCGAAATTACCGCAAAACTCAATGGCATGGATGGCCGAGTAAAGAAATATCAAAAAGATTTTATCGCTAAACATCCTACATTTACAGGTGCAAAAGTCGTAAAAGGCTCTATCGATCCCGAAATACCTGAGTTTAAAGGCGCAGACGAGAAAGAAATACAACGTAAAAAATATTACTACTATCGTGCACATTATTTCGATAATATCGACTTGTCCGATCGCACTTATTTGCGCAGCCCGCTTTTACATGGTAAATTAGATAATTATATTAGCAAGGTAGCACCGCAGCATCCTGATTCAATTAATGTACAATTGGATATGCTTTTTGATAAAATGAAGGGCAGCGAAGAGACACAACGCTATTATATTAGCCATTTTTTAAATTATTTTGCAAAAATGCAATTGGTTGGTTTTGATGCCTGCTATGTGCATATAGGTAAAAACTATTTTTGTACTGCTTCTTGGCCAGCCAAAGAAGACCTCGAAAAAATTTGCGATAATGTGCGTCGATTAGAACCTATTTTGATTGGTAAAATAGCACCCAATATTGTCGTAAAAGACCGTCAAAACCAAAACCACGCACTCTATGATGTGGACGCAGATTATACTATTCTGTTCTTTTGGGCTCCCGATTGTGGTCACTGTAAAAAAGCCGCCCCACACCTCGTGGAATTTGCTAAAAAATGGCAAGGTAAAGGCGTAAAAGTATTTAATGTCTGCACGGCTGTCACGGATAAAGGGCCGGATTGCTGGAAAGGTGTGGAAGAAAAAGGGTTTGACGATAATTTATTTTTAAATATGTACGACCCTTATATCCAAAGTAAGTACAAAACGCTGTATGATGTACAAACGACACCTCAAATTTTTATCCTCGACCGCAAGCACGAAATTCTGATGAAACGGATTGGTGCGGAGCAATTGGATAAAACATTGGAGCAGATTATTGAAGTGGTGGCAGAGCGGAAGAAGCAGGGGAAATAAAAGGGGTTCTTATTTGTCATAGAAAAAAACATGAGTCATCCCGAATTTTGGGTTGGCTCATTTTTTTTGGTAAAAAGAAGAACCTCCTGTACTTTAGTGGTATCTAAGCACAAAATAAACAGGAGGTCTTCATGTATATACGGGACAAATATAGGTTCACTATAGTTAATAATAGTGGCCGTTTGGGAAATTTTTATATTTCTAAGATTGAACAATACCTTTCGAGTCTATTGGTTGTTCTGGACAATCAACTTGACAAACGGCTGGTACGGACGTTTGCAGAGTTATTCATCAGCATCGTCAGATTTAGGAACCGTTCATTCGGTTTGTTGCTGAGCGAACTGGGCGGCTTCGTTGCGCACGCCACGCGTGCGCCCTCGGGAACCAAACGTATTAGCAACCTTTTGCGGAGCAGTAAATGGACACACAATATAGTGGAGCAATATCTGCTGTCTAGGGCGCAGGAGCGATCTGACGCGTTACGGTTGAAGGGCAAGCAGGTGCTGTTCTTGTGGGATGACAGCGTCTTGGAGAAGCCCGAGAGTTGGCTGGTGGCTGGTCTATGTCCTGTCGGCAGCAGCAAGTCCAAGCGCCTGACGCGCATCAAGTCTGGGTACTATAGGCCACCGTCAGAGCGGGTGTGCGTCCCAGGCTTCGAGTGGTCATCGGTACTGATGACCACACTGGACACCATCCCAGCATTGGTGATGATGCGCTGGTGGACCACACGTGGCAAGGAGAAGACCGATCGAAAGAGCGTGTTCATTCAGATGCTCAAGTCAATATGTAACATATTAAAAGACAATGTTTTGCATATTTTAGATAGAGGATTTGCCTCCGAGTGGGTGCTGGAAAGATTCTTCCGTATTGAGCAGAAGTTCCTCATCCGGTGGGTCAAGTCTCACCTGCTCTTAGGCAAAGATGGGTGCAGTAAGCGGGTCTCGCGATTCTTCGGATCGAAGGATGCAAAGGAATCTCGCTTGATCATTGATGCCCCTCGGAACAAATTCCGACGCGTCAAACTGTTTTATACCACCGTTTACCACCCTGACTTCCCAGACAAAGAACTTACTCTGATCACCTGCAAGTCGGCGACCAACAGTTTCGGCCCAGTACACCTACTCACCAACCAGACCGTGAGGACAAATAGGGATGCTTGGAAGATGGTCTTCTCCTACATGCGACGATGGCTCATAGAACAAACCTTTCGATACAATAAAAGCGAACTGGCCTTAGAAAGCCCCCGACTCTGGTACTGGGAAAACCGACTCAAACTCATGGCCATCGTCTCTCTAGTCTACGACTTCCTACTCCAGATTCTGAGGAACTGGAGTTCGATGGCATGGATCACCGTCAACACATGGTGTCCAAGAACAGGAAAAAAACTCGCCAATGTCCACATCCCGCTTTACAGACTGCGCTCGGCCATACAGGCCATACTCAACGAGGTCATCACCCTCAAGGCCGAGCCTCCACCTGCTTCGACCTGAACTCCTTAAGCCACTATTTCTTATTACCCTAATGGCTCCGTACACGCAACGGGGGCTAATTTGCTATGCCAATCTTATTACTCTAAACACCTTGAGAAGGAAAGTAACCCAAAAAAATAACGCCCACAGAAGAAAGAAAAGGGGAAAAGAGATAAAAAA
>JAAFHO010000576.1 GCA_013297575.1 Chitinophagales bacterium | reverse complement strand
CGCTCCATGAATTATGTAGTACCCGATTATTTGGTGAACAACCGCGATGGAGAACTGGAACTGACTTTGAATGCCAGAAATGCGCCCGATTTACGGATTAGCGATCAATACCGCGAAATGCTCAAATCTTTTCACGATGGTAAATCGGGGAGAAGAGCTACCAAAAAAGAGAAAGAAGCCATCCTTTTTATCAAACAAAAAATAGATAGTGCAAAGTGGTTTATTGATGCTATTAAACAACGTCAACAAACGATGATGCTTACCATGTGGGCTATTTTGAGTTACCAAGAGCAATATTTCCTTACTGGTGACCAACGCAAATTGCGCCCAATGATCTTGAAAGACATTGCCGAAGCAACAAGTTTGGATATTTCAACGGTTTCGAGGGTGGCCAATTCTAAATATGTACAAACCGAATTTGGCACCAAATTACTCAAAGAGTTTTTCTCCGAAAGTATGCAAAACCAAGACGGAGAAGAGGTTTCTACGCTGGAGATCAAAAAGATCCTTTCCGAAATTATTGGAAAAGAGAGTAAACGCCGCCCGCACTCCGACGAAAAACTAATGGATATGCTCATCGAGCAAGGATACAATATTGCAAGAAGAACGGTAGCGAAGTACCGGGAGCAATTAGGCATCCCGGTAGCTCGCTTGCGTAAAGAATTGTAATATATTGTCTATCGCCCCTTACTGCGCATCCAGGCCCTAAATTTTTCTACATTTACATTGTGTCCTGGCAATGTAGCCGCAAATGCGTGTGTACCAGAATCGTCTGGTTTAGCGCAAAAATAGATAAAATCGTGCTTTTCAGGATTCAAAACCGCATCAATACTCGGGATGGAGGCCATGCTAATAGGGCCAGGAGGTAATCCTTTGTAGATATACGTATTATAAGGCGAATCAAAAGAAGTATGGACTTGAGTAACGCGGCGAGTCGCAAAATCGCGCGTAGCAAATACTGCCGTTGGATCTGCCTGTAAGCGCATATTGATTTTTAGGCGATTGAGGTATGCGCCTGCTACTGTGGGCTTTTCGGGAACATAATTCGTTTCGCGTTCTACGATAGATGCCAGTGTATAAGCCTGCATTGGTGTGAGGTTTTGCGCTTTTGCTTTGCTAATGCGGTCGTTTTTGTCCCAAAATGCGTCATGTTCTTTCAGCATCCTTTTAATAAAAGCAGGGCCGTCTGTATTCCAATACATTTCATAAGTATTTGGAATACAGATAGATATTACCGTTTCTGGCTTAAAACCGATCTCTTTAAGTAACGCGGGGTCGCGGAAAGCGTTCAAGATAGATAAAGAATCCGCTTCAATAAAACGACTTGCAGTGCCGGCCACATCTTCGGGCAGGCGTTGTGCATTAATTACTACTTTTACAGGTGCTTGCTCACCTGTACGCAAGTGCTTGATCAGGTCGCGGTTGCTCCATCCGGGTTCTACTTTGAACCTTCCGGCGCGCATGGAGCGCTTATCAAATTTCATTTGTTCGGAAACCCACCTAAAGCCAGATTCGTCTTTGATCAGTTTTTTACTGGTAAGGATATGTACAACATCTTCGAAGGAGGAGCCAGTTGGAATACAGACGTATTCATCTTCTAAATGTTGAGGAATATTGGCAAAAAAAATAGAAGAGAATGGTTTCCAGCCTAAAAATGCAACTAAAAGAAGTAGGCCGAGGATAATGGGAACTGCGTATTTGCGCATAAAATTATGGTTGGTACGAATAAATTGGTGATGAATTAATAATGGATTGTGTGTCATGATATCTGTATGAAAGGCGGATTATAAATACAAATTATGCTTTGGCTCTGTAAGTTTTGTGCATAGAAATCTTATAGTGTACCTATAAATCTATGCTCAAAGCCTAACAATGCTCCGTAAAAATATCAACGATTTGGTTTTTTTGTGGCCGCAAAGTTAATTGATATGAACGCATCTGCAAAATAGTTTAGATGAATTTATTTTCAACACAAGTATCAATTAGCCTAAAACCGTTGCTATTATCCTTTCATTCGAGAGTATCATATTCATTAAATTAAAAGGCCAAACTACTAGCAATCAGTAGTTTGGCCTTATTTAAGTACTAGTTAAATACCTAATAAAGGAATATAAGTTTTTGGTAACTATACAGCCGTTTGCAAAGGTGACCTCGGAGAGGTCGGACATTTGTATGAAAAATTGGTTAATAATTTATTACGACCTCTCCGAGGTCGTTTTGGCCACATTTACTGTGATTTCTACAAATGTTTGACCTCTCCGAGGTCGAAATCACAAAAAATGTATCAATTATCATCGGTTTGAGCAAAAAAGCGACTGTATAGTTACACTTTTCCTAATAACCTGGATTTTGTACCATATTAGGATTCACGTTCAAATCTTTAGAAGGTATTGGGAAAATGTCGCGGTATTTAGCTACTGCTGAACCTTCTTTTACACCACCTTTCCAAGCCCATTTATACGAACCATCGGAGAATTGGCCAAAACGCACCAAATCGGTACGGCGTTGGCATTCCCAGTATAATTCACGTCCACGCTCGTCTAGCATAACATCTAGGGTAAGATTGGCACCTGTGTAATTGCCAGAAGTACCAGTGAATGCACGTTCGCGTACTTTATTGAAATAAGTGGCTGCTTGGTCTTTGTTGCCACCTCCAGCACCGCGTAAGATCGCTTCGGAAGCCATCAAATACACATCTGCTAAGCGGAACATAGGGAAATCTGTATCTGGGAAATCGGGGCTTTTACCTTTTCCTCCGGTAGAGGTGCGGTTTTTGAATTTATTGATCGCATAGCCATCGGTAAATATGGTTAAGTCCTCGATCTCAATATTTTGTCCCTCGGTATAAAATAAACCACGGCGGTCAAAACTGGTCAATTCCACCCTGTAGGTATAATCAGGTTTGTCCAAATCAATAGAAACCTTATGACCACCACCTTGGGTAATCGCAATATCGCCACCATTAGAAGTCAATAATGCATTTCCATCGCTATCGCCCAAATTAGCCACCTCTACACCGGATAGATTTTTACCTCGGAAGGTAAAATTACCCACGGCCAATTGACCCGCTGCGACTAAAACACCTTTTGTAGCATCCCATTCGCAAGGAATTTCAACACCACCTGTTGCAGTACCAACGATACTCCAATTTTGGCGCTCCAATATATAGGTTTTATTGGCCAAGTTTACCTTGATATAATACAACCCTTTTTGAGGCACAATGATATTAGCACCACCTGTTTCTAAAGAGCCATTTGCGCCATTATCTCCAAATTTCGGTGCTGTATTAGACGAAATTTGAGTAAATAAAATCTCCGTGTTGTCATTAGGGAAATACTTGTAACCTTCATAAATTTTAGTACTGGATACCACCGCCGCCAAAGAATTGCTGGTTTGGGTTGCATCAAAACCTTGGTGCGAGCCTGGAACATACAACTTCGGATAGGAAGCCGTTGCTCCCTCGTTGTAATCTACTTTAATACCTGTGAGATCAGATGGGAACTTGGCCACAAACTCTTTTGTAGTTCGTGTACCGCCCCAGCCGCCAGCAACACCAGAATCATCAGGATCCATGCTGCCACCAATACCTGCACGGATGATAAAGGTCATGCCACCCCAAGTACGTGTAAAGTTGCCATCAAAATTGACAGGGAAAATAATTTCCTTTGACTTATCGTTATCGGCAAGGAACACATTTTGATAAACTGGATCCAATTCATAACCTGCATTGATAATTTTATCGCAATAGGTCAAACAATCGTCGTATTTTTTTTGACCAGTATATACCTCCGCATTAAGGTACAATTTTGCCAAAAGCGTCCAAGCCGCGCCCCTGTCGGCACGACCATATTCATTGGTGCGTGGTGCATACAAGTCTGGCTCAATTGCTTTTAGTTCAGATTCGATAAAAGCAAATAGATCGCTAGCGGTTGTTTGTTTTGGAACATCACCTACAA
>JAAFHO010000575.1 GCA_013297575.1 Chitinophagales bacterium | reverse complement strand
CGCACCAAATCCGAACGATCACCAGTCTCCGAAATAACGCCATTTTTTTCATATTTTGCTTGAAAAACACTCCCCAAAACACTATCCAGTAACATTCCGGCAAACCCCAAACCCGTCACAACACAAAAAAGCGGCACATCCCAGTGCAACAGAAGCATCCCGAGAAAAGCCACAACAGCACTACCCAACAACCCTGCCAAAGTGCCAGTCCAACTCACCCCGCCAGAAAGCCCAGATGCCGTTTTTTTCCAACGAACAATGTCCACCGTAGGTTGCTGGAAATACTTCCCCACCTCACTACTCAACGTATCTGCATTAGCTGAAGCAAAAACAACAGCAAAGCAAAACCAAATTTTATCAGGCTCATTCAATGGCGCCAATAATGCAAACAACATACCAATACCACCATTCGCAAACACCTGAACGGAATTACGTCCGTCCTTTTCCTTACTTTTTTTATTCAATTTAGAAGCCAAACTGCCCAATCCTAAAAACAAAACAGGAAAAACCAACGCCTTTAAACCCAACAAACACGCAATCCAAAGCCCCATAAAACTAGCGGCCACAGCACCCTCGCGGTTCAGCCATTTGCGGCGATACATGATAGGTGCAATAAAAATAGCCATCACCAGCAAAATAAAACCATCCGATACCCAAAACAAGGAACGATCCACGCCTTCCAAGCAAATAGCAATCATCACCGGTATCCAAAAATTATCGCTGCCGCGCCAAGAAAACATCTCCACGCCCGTACTTAACAAAGCAATTAAGAAAAAAGCACCCAAAGATTCCAGTGAAATCCCATACCGACACAGCAAAATAACCAAAGCCGAAACTAAAAAAAACGCCGATCCCAATACCGATTTAGGCTCAAATAACGGTGTCCAATACGATGTGGCATACCGACTACCGACAAATCCCGCCAAAGCATCACTAATTGCCAAAATAACCATTGCCGTCACGATATGCACCACAGCAATTTGTCCCGACCACAACAACAACCCAAAAGCCAACGGAAATAAAGCAATCCCCCAACTCTTTCCAGCACTGATATTCAACACTTTATAATGAATTACAACAAATAAGACCACGCTAAAAAACAAAAAAACAACGGCTAAAAACTGCGGATCAGGATATAATGTAGTGCCAACAGCACAGGTAACGATCGCTACCAAATGCAATACTTTCCGCAATTCAGGTACGCGATTGGGGTAGCGCACCGAAAAGTATTGTACTATTGCAGTGGCAAAAGTGATGACAAAAAAAAGAAGGAGCAATAAACGCATTTCTGAATGAAAGAATTAGAAGACTACGACTGGTTTCCGCCCATTTTGCGGCGTTTTCAAACGGAATTTATAGGTGACATGGTGGCCTGGACGCGAATCTACCAACCCATTGTGCCCTTGGTGCGCAAGGCATGCAATAACCATAAAGTACACCAAATTGTGGATCTTTGTACGGGAAATGCCCGCCCAATCCTATTTATTGCCCACCAATTATCGCCTACGCAACGCATTTTGCTCACCGATAAATACCCGAATCCACCTGTACAAACCATTATTTTGCCGCACGAAATCATTTTTGAAGCCACAAGTTACGATGTTCTCACTGCCCCGTTTGAAAAAAATAGGTTATACACCATGTTTAACGCTTTTCATCATTTTGATGCGGCAACACAAATAAGTATCCTACAACGATTGCAACAATCGGGCAGTCCATTTATTATTGTTGAGATTTTGCAACCCAATCCTTTTGAATTTGTTAAGATACTGCTCACAACCACCCTTGGTCAGTTGCTCGTAGCGCCATTTATCAAACCTTTTTCATGGCTGCGGCTGCTTTTGACCTATTTGATCCCCATCAATTTACTTACCGTCACTATTGATGGTATTATTTCGGTATTCAAATCAAAGAAAAGTACTTATTACCAACAGATTTGTGTTGCCGCACAATTGAATGATTATCAATTAGATGTAACAAAAATTAATTCTTATTTATTTACTAGCCTGACAGTTATACAAGGACAAACACGCGATGCTTCAACGACTTAAAATACTTTGGGATTTTACACGCCCACATACCATTATTGGTTCATTCCTAAGCATCACAACGCTGTATTTATTGGCCTGCAAAGGTATTTCGGCCACCGAACATATCACCCTTTACGGCTGGACGTTATTATCGGCCTTGACTTGCAACCTGTTTATCACGGGTCTTAATCAAATCACCGATTGGGAAATGGACAAGATCAACAAACCATTCCTCCCTATTGCAAGTGGTGCGTTAAGTCTTTCCAATGCCCGTAATATAATAGGTGTAAGTTTGGTTATTTGTCTGTGGAGTGCTTGGATGGCTGCACCGATCCTGTTTAGCATTATATGCTTGATTATCCTGATTGGATCGGCCTATTCCCTACCACCTTTACGACTTAAACGCCACCATCTCACAGCCGCATTTTGTATTATTATGGTGCGAGGATTACTGGTCAACCTCGCCATTGGTGCTGCTTTGGATCATTTGATTCGTGGAGCGATCATTCATTGGAACGAACTCCTATTGCTCACCATTTTTATCTCCGTATTTAGTTTGGCCATTGCTTGGTTCAAGGATTTGTACGATACCAAAGGCGATGATATGTATCAAATACGCACTTTTCCTTTATTATTTAGCATAAAAACGACCTTTTATGCAGGAAATGCGCTTGTTATAGCGGCATATTTATTTAGTGTAGTGTACAGTTGGTGGACACTTGGCGCTGAAGGTTGGCTGCTTTTGGTAGGGCATATCGCCCTTTTACTCTTGTTTTTAGGACATATTTTTACTTCTTCATTACAAAGCCCCGAAGGTATTTATCGGTTTTATATTCGTTTTTGGGTATTTTTATTTGGGGAATATTTGTTGTTGTTGTGGTATGCTTTGGTGTGAGAAAAACATGTGTTTTTTTTATTTGTTAATATTTTTTTATTTAAAAGAAACACCTATATTTGCAATTCATTAAAACAATTTTTTACTATGAAACTATTCAAAAATACCCTATTTATGGTAGTGGAGTGTAATTCTCCTGCTATTCCTCATTTGCGGCAAGTCTTATGCGCAAAATTCGCTTTTCACAACAATTTATTTTGGTAATGTTTAATGTTAGTTTAAAAACAGACGATATGTTACAGTATAATAGATTATCTTCCCCACCTATAGTCAGCAAGCACAGACGGTATCTTTGGCGGATATGCGGACTTTACAGTATCATGGGAATATTCAATTTACTTTAACTTCGTTGCCGAATAACAGATCGGCAAACCCAATCACTTTCATTCTTCAAACTCTAATAACGCTATGAAAAATATATTTTCTTTCTTTCTTTTTTTCCTTGTAATTATACTCGGTTGTAAAAAAGACACCGCACCACCAATAATACCGGTTGAGCCTACACATCTGACGGATTTAGGTACTATTGCTTTTAAAAGAAATGGTACTAATCTTACGATGAAAGGGAATTTATATCTTTTACCTGGCGAAACATTTGAATTTATCTCAATTTATAGGAAAATATTGCAAACTCCTTCTTTAGAAGAACAATTTTCCTTGTCTCGAATTCCTTATAGCACAGGTAAATATAAGTTATACAATTTTCCAACCAGCAATTTTGGAGAAGGCAAACCAAGATCACTACTTTCTTGGACGATTGAACTTGACCAACCAGTAGCGCATTTGAGATCTACAGACTTATATCCAGACGATTTTATTGAAGTAATTGAAATCGATACAATTGCAAAAACAGTAGAAGGCCGTTTTCAATTGCACCTGAATAATGTGAAAAATTTTGACCTAAGTGAGTTTAATCTCCCCGATTCAGTATATATTACCGAAGGCGCTTTTTACTTAAAAACGGAATAATTTTTTGATAATACCATACCATTAGGTGCTAAAAATGCTAACTAGTGGTATGGTTCATCCTCCAGCCAAGT
>JAAFHO010000574.1 GCA_013297575.1 Chitinophagales bacterium | reverse complement strand
TGCCACCAATTTGTCGAGCACGCAAGCGCGTTACCTGCGCGTACGAGGCGTGAGTATGGGCCAATGCCCGCCCGAGCATAAGGGGGCAGGGTATTCGTCGTGGTTATTTGCGGATGAGATTTGGGTAGATTAGGTGGTGATTATGACAAAAGTGCGCATGTGATCACGTTGCAATGCTGATAGTTGTCCGCAGTTCCGGGGGGGGCGCAGACAACTGTCATCTTGGAGAAATTTCATTTTTTTTGCTTCGCGAAAAACCTTTTCGTAGTTACGACCGACCATAAACAAAAAGAATAAAATGAACATTGGAATTTTTACATACGGAACAAGAGGTGACTTACAACCCTATGTTGCATTAGCTCTTGGACTAATGGACAAAGGACATAAAGTAACACTCTCGGCAACGGAAGACTTTAAAGGTTTTGTTGAAGGATTTGGCGTAACATTTCAACCACTTTGGGGAAATGCAGAAACAATGATGAACTCAACAGAAGGACAAAGTATTTTACAGACAGAGAACTCAATAAAATTGATGAAGTATTATTTTAAGGTATTTCACGATAATAGAGCACCATTGCGAAAAAGTTATTACGAAGCCATTTCAAAAGTTGATTTTATCATTGCCAACTCAATGACACTTCCAATTGTGAGTACAATAGCTGAAAAACAGCATAAAAAAGTAGCCTTGACTTATTTTATGCCACCGGTTGTTCCTACAACAGAATTCCCGTTGGGTGACTTTGATTTTTTCAATTTTCCTTGGTATAACAAACTGACTTATAAAATTGCTCTAGGGTTCTTTTGGAAATTTATAAAACAAGATGTCAACGAATATAGAAAAGAACTTGGCTTGCCCGAATTGAAAGAGAATTTAACAACCTATCTTGACAACCAAAAGATTTTGGATTTATACTGTTTAAGTCAGTCATTGATTCCAGAACCCAAAGATTGGGAAAGTCATCATAAAATAACGGGATTTATAAATATTTCCAAACAAAAACGAGATGAAAATATTTTAGAGCAAACACCAGTAGAACTCACAGAATGGTTATCAATTGGTGATAAACCTATTTATATCGGTTTTGGTAGTAATGGAGTTGGTGCCACCGAAAAATTTTCTAAAATACTGACAGACGTTTTAGAAAAAACCAATGAACGCATTTTGTTTTGTACAGGTTGGTCCGTGTTTAATAATTTACCAACACACAAAAATTTATTCGTAATAAAATATATAAACCACGAAGTTATTTTACCACAATGTAAATTAGGCGTTTTTCATGGGGGAGCAGGCACTTTGGCTACAATGTTAAGGCACAATTTACCCGTAATTATTGTTTCATTTTATACAGACCAACCCACTTGGGGAAAAATAGTTGAACGAAAGGAATTAGGCGTTCACATACCAGTTAAATCGTTGTCGACGGACAAACTTATTTCAGCCATTCAAAAAGCACAAACAGACGAAATGAAAAATAATATTTCGGCAATTGGACAACAAATCAGAAACGAAAACGGGCTTGACAACGCAATTAACGAAATTGAAAAATACTTTAAAGACAAATTAAAACCTAATAATTGATGAAATTGATTGATAAACTTGCGTGGATAGAAATAAAAGACAATTCTATTCTCTTGACAAAAAGCTATGGAAAAGACAAATTTTATATTCCAGGCGGTAAAAGAGAAGATGATGAATCTGACGAAGGAGCATTGGCTCGAGAAATTTACGAAGAACTCAGCGTAACTATCGACAAAAGTACGTTGAGATTCATAGGGGTTTTCGAGGCTCAGGCTCATGGACAACCAGAAGGCGTTTTTGTAAAAATGACTTGTTATTCAGGCGACTACTTTGGAAGTCTAAATGCTAGTTCCGAAATCGAAGAAATTGCGTGGTTCAAATACTCTGACAAAGACAAAGTTGTAGGAGTGGACAAACTAATTTTTGAACACTTAAAGCAAAATGGATTGCTATACTGACGGAAGAAAAGATGAAAAAAAAAATCACTTAAAAGAGTTTGGTTCTTAGGGCAACTTATATCTTTATTTAGCCTGATAATTTTAATTATTTCTTGTGACTGCAATCAAAACGTTAGTGGAATAGTTTTAGACAAGGATACTAAACAACTTATCGATAGCGCATATGTTCAAAAAGTAAATCAAAATTACAACCATACTTATACGGACGCTAAAGGAGAATTCAAATTGAATTGTATTTTCGGAGGTTTACGAAAATGCCCGCCAATGGCAGTAGCAATAACAAAAAAGAATTATGAAATAAAAAATATTGAAATTGAAAACAGTAGATATGACACAATTTACTTGGAAAGAATTAGATAAAGTTCGAGATAAAAGCGGCAAGCAAAAAAGTAAAACGCGGCAGCCAATATGGGGGGTATTTAAATTTCATTCCTAAATGACAGAACTCCAAATAAAATATTTACAGTATCTTAGTGCTTTATTCCGTTTATTTGGAGCACAACACTATCCAACTTATTGTTCTCAATTTTTTGTCCAACTTATGGGGCGCACTATGAGACGTGAGTATGGGCAAATGCCCGCCCGAGCATAAGGTACAGCCAACATTTATAGCAGTAAAGCGCGTGCCGCTCCGCTCCACAGACAGCCGTTAGGTGCTACCATGCAGCAACTTTTAAAATTGATTATTATATGAGTATGATTGGCAATTTACTTAGGGTTTCTAAATTAGAACTTGAACAATATTTAGAGCATAGTACTTTACTTGAAGAGAGAGTATATCCAGAAGAATATGTCGAGGATCCCGACTTGTTAGACTTAGATAAAGCTTGGGAAAGTATTTATTTTCTCTTGACTGGTTGTACTTCATCTGATTGTGAAAATGCAAAACCTCCTCTATCCTTAATTTTATTTAACGGAAAAATACTTGATGAACATCAAGATATGGGTTATGGGCCAGCTACTTACTGTTCTCCCGAGGAGGTAAAAGAAATTTCAAATGCACTACCTGATGTTAATATGGAAAATATTCGTTCCAAATTTGTGTCTTTGAAATCAAAAAACGCTGAACTTTATCCATTCAATCCTGATAATGAAGATATGTTTGATTACATATTCGAATATTATTCAAAAATGAAAGCGTTTTATCTGATTGCAACAAAAAATGATCAGGCTGTAATTTCGTTCATCAATTAATTACGTCCAAATACTTAACACAGACAACCCATAGAAAATTTATAAATAATTAATAAAAATTAAGTGAGGGCAGTCGCTAACATGGGTTTGGCAAAAGTGGGGCTTTAAGGCTTGGCTGAGCATTTGTACTTTCTAAATTTTTTGTACTAAATTTGAACTTTGATCTGTTCTAAACCCCACATTGGCAAACCTTAAGCCCTTGTGGCAGCAATTTAAACAAACGCTAATTGACAATAACGAACATTCACAAACAGAAAAATATATGGAAATAGATAAAATAGTTAATAATTTGAATAAAAAAATAACATCACAAGGTGTAAGTGTGGAGAAAATGGACAAAAAAGATTTGACCGAAGAAGAAGAAGAATTTTTAAATAAATATAAACCACAGCAGTCCATCATCATTTATGGAACACTTGCGCCTAACAGACCGAACCATTCAAAAATTGAGCATATCAATGGAAAATGGACAAAAGGCGTTGTAATGGGCAAATTAGTGAATGAAGGTTGGGGTGCAGCGTTGGGCTACTTTGGATTCAAGCATTCTTCTATGGAGGAACAAGAAAATATTGAAGCCTATATGCTCATTTCAGACGAATTAGTTGATAATTGGGCTTATTTAGACGAATTTGAAGGAGATCAGTACAGAAGAATATTAGCAAAATTTGAATTGGACAACGGAGCAGTTGGAGTAGGAAATATTTATGCTATAAATGGTGCAAATATTTAATTTAAATGTTGACACAGAAATTTAAACACTTTCAAGAATGGAACACGACACTAGCAACTAAGAGTA
>JAAFHO010000571.1 GCA_013297575.1 Chitinophagales bacterium | reverse complement strand
TAATTGATATTTGCATTGCCATTTTTACGACTAAAATCGCCAAAACGATCGGAGCGCAATACCTTTAGTGCCACTTCAGTAGAAGCAATACCTACAAAATTGACAGAATTACCAGCACTTTCGCCGTGCGAATCGCCACCTGTGAGCAGCACTCCAATAGTGTGGTTTGGGGATAAATACAAATCCAATCCAGTACGCAGGTTAAGGTTGCGGCCACGCCTCCAACTGGGTGACGATTGTGCATAAAGCGTATCAGACACGACCGAATTGAGTTCCATATCGTTGTGCCAAATGCCATCGCCATAACTACCGCTGCCAAAAACATTGAATTTCCCATTGCGGTAGTTGAGGCTGAGTGAACCATCGCCTTTGGGCGTTACGCCTTGCATGGCAGTACCGGTTACGTTTCCATTAAAACCGATCACTTTATTCTTTTTCAAACGAATATTGACCACTCCGGCATTGCCTTCGGCATCAAACTGTGCTCCCGGATTGGCAATTACTTCAATCGCCGCTATATCGGAAGCATTCAAACTTTGTAAAAAAGCAGCCAAATCCGCACCCGCCAAAGGGGAGCGTTTACCATTAATAAATACTTGTACATCTTTTTTACCCCGCAGGCTGATATTATTGTCGGGATCTAAAGCAAGTCCTGGCGAACGGCGTAAGAGTTCCAAACCATTCAACCCCGCAGCCAAAGGGCTATTTTCAACATTAAAAACCAGTCGATCCGACAAGGCTTCAATGATTGGTTTGCGGCTTGTGATGGTTACCGTTTGCAAGGTTCGATCCGTAAATTTTACATTGGGGGCAACGCAAGTCGCAGTATTACACTTAAATATAGGTGTAAACGCAGATCCGCTACCAGCAAGCGTTGCTGTTACCCGAAATTGCCCTTGCTCGGTATGAAGTATTTCGTATTGGCCAAGGCTATCCGCGGCAGTCCCTTTTACAAAAGTAGAATCGGGCATTTTCCAAAGCAAAACAGTAGCATAAGCCGCTTGGGAGCCATCGCTATTGAATACGGCACCAGTGATGGTATTTTGCGCACCCGACGCCATGCATAAACAGGAAAAAAAGAAAAATAAAGTAAATCGCAACATAATGTTTGTCGTTAAATATAAATGATGCTGCAAAGGTGCAACGGCTTTTGGGTCGGTGCAACCCATTTCCGGTGAGCGACGGTATAGAGCGACGAGGGGGTAAGGGGGCCTTCAACGACACATACGGTCGTTCAGCGGTTAGGGGTTCTATTTATCGCGTTTTATTAGGTTCTTTGCAGCATGATAACATCAGCAACACCATCATCGCTTTTTTGGCAAAAACAAGTTCATTGGGGTATTCAACGTTGGCAATTGGCTGCCGTAGGTGCTTTTTATTTATTTTTTGCTACTATTTACTTAGTTACACTTGAACTGAATACGCAAACCTATTTTCCGGCTTTTGTACTTCAGGTAACGATCAACTATCTTTCGCGGCTTCCGCCCTCCTTACTGGTTTGGTGGCTGTTGTTTGTGCGTTTGGCATCGTGGCATGCTGGCTACAGAATTGCACTGCATTTGGTACTGTGCCCATTGTGGGTCGCGATACAAGTAAGTTTGTACCATTGGGGATGCGACCTTGTTGGGGAAGGCTATATGACGGGTAATGGTTTGGTTTGGGACTTATATATTCCCGCCTTGTTTTATATTATACAATTTGCGGTGTACCATGTTTATGACTATTATTTAAAATTGCAAAAAGAGAAAGAGCGCGCGCATCAATTGGAAAAACTGGCCTTAGAAAGTGAATTAACGGCACTAAAGGCGCAACTTAATCCCCATTTTTTGTTTAATACACTCAATAGTATCAATGCTTCGTTGCCACCTGAACTGGAATCGGTACGCGAGCAGATTGCTCGGTTGGCGGATATGTTCCGTTATCCTTTATCGGTTTTTGAACGTACATTAGTGCCGTTATCGGAGGAAATAGCGTTTGTAGAAAATTATCTACTGCTCGAAAAAGAACGATTTGGAACGCGGCTGCAATTTGATATTCAGTCGTCACCAGCTGCGCTGCGTAGTATGTTGCCGCCGTTGGTGATCCAACCTTTAGTCGAAAACTCGATCAAGCATGGTCTTTCATCGCTCATTGAGGGCGGGCGCGTAGATATCCGATGTTATATGGAAGGACAAATATTACATGTTTCGGTGGAAGATAATGGAAAAGGTATTGATCAACCAGCAGGTAATTGGTTGTTTGAAAAAGGGCTTGGACTCAAAAACACACAACTAAGGCTTGAAAAAATGTTTGGACAACAATTGGAGATTAGCACCCCTGTTAACGGCGGGTTATTGATTCAAATGCAGATCCCCCAGACCTAAGTATCAGAAAATAATATTAATGCAGTTCCTAAAAACTAGGACACGATAAAAAATCGTATTAAACCTTAGATAATTTTACACATGGGACAAATATAAATTTTTTAAAAAATTGACAACCAACGAAATACAAACCAATAGTCACAAATAAATTAATGAAATGAAAAATGTAATTGTTGTTATCTTTTGTTCAATTATTCTTTTGAATTGCGAATCGCGCGAAAATTATGCTGATGAAATCTATCAACCAGAAGTTTTCCAGCGATCAATTGATTCAACTTGGCCAGAAAGAATAAAAACACGATTAAAAATGTTCGAGGAGCCTGATCTGAGTACATTAGATCATGAAAGTTATAGGTTAGTTTTTGGTCATGTATTTTCAGACACCACAAATTTTATTAGGGTTGGAAATAAGGATTCAAAACCTTATTTCATACATAAAAAAATAATAATAAATAGTGATACAACAGCAATAATTGTTGGATTTGTTGAAAAACCACTTGGTAAAGATGAATGGAGGTTGTTTAAAGCATCCATTTACCAAAACAGATATTGGTTACTCCAAAGAGAAATTGATAGAATGGGCGTTGATGGTGGAACATGGACGATTGAAGGAAGACGTCCAGATGCAGAATCATTTAAAAAAAGAAGTTATCATGTGGTTTCAAGATGGTCACCTGACGAAGGTGAATTTAGAAATATCTGTGAGCATTTATTAGAGATGGATAAAAAAATTGAATCACGGAAGTAATTAATAAAAGTATGACACTACTCATTATAGACGACGAAGCACCGGCCCGGCTACTCATCCGGCAATACCTCTCGGATTATCCCAATCTACAAATCATCGGCGAATGTAGTAATGGTTTAGAAGCCGTTCAATACATTACATCGTTGCGGCCCGATCTCGTGTTTTTGGATATTCAGATGCCGGGTTTAACGGGTTTTGAGGTCATAGAGCGACTGACAGAAATACCGCAGATCATTTTCTCTACCGCTTACGACCGCTATGCTTTACAGGCATTTGAGGTAAATGCGCTTGATTTTTTGCTCAAACCTTATACGAAAGAGCGGTTTCAAAAGGCGATTCGAAAGGCATTGGATGGTGGCGATGAAATGATACAAAAATTACGTGCGCTCACCGAAAGTATGCAACCCACGAAAACTTACCCTGATCGCCTGTTGGTAGAAGGTGTTAGAAAAATTATTGCAGTACCCGTCCAAGACATTTTATGGCTCGAAGCCGATGGCGATTATGCGCGTTTGCACACATTACAAGGCAGTAACCTGACCAATTACGGCTTAGGTGCATTGGCTCAAAAATTAGATCCAGCCCTATTTATCCGCGTTCATCGCTCTGCTATTGTACACCTGCATGCCATTGCTGAAGTACTTAAAGAAGACGGTATTTACACTATTGTATTAACGAATGGTACGCAAGTGAGGGTAGGTAGATCGTACCAAGATACTATTCGGGCACTTATACTCTAAAAAAAATACCCTATTGATAACCAATTTCGATAATTTTCCTACATTTGCCATCGAAACGTTAGTACAATAACTTATTGTTCGTGGTTAGAAGTACTTGTCGTTCTATAAAACCAACCAACTCATTTT
>JAAFHO010000570.1 GCA_013297575.1 Chitinophagales bacterium | reverse complement strand
AAAAAAAGGAAAGTGCCGGATTATCTCGTCAAGGATACCATTGACGGAGTTGCGTTCTATTATCCAGGTTATAAGCAGGTAATATTGAAAAAGAAAAACTTAGAGGATATTATGGGCTGGAGCGGTTTACAAGGCTTTATTGTTCAATATTTTACGTATTTTGTATTAAATAAAGTAGATTTTAAGAAATACTTAGTTTATCCTGGAGAAACAGGGAATCACCTTGGTTTCAAGAACAACCTTTCTCTGGATATATCTATCTTTGAAAGAAATGTACTTACTCCAGATAAGATCAACACACAATACATTGATGTACCGGCCTATTGCGTGGTTGAAATTGATGTGAGTGCAGAATGGGACGATGATTTGTTGATGACAGACCTGAATTTTATAAGCATAAAGACACAAAAACTATTTGACTTTGGTACACAAAAACTAATTTGGGTACTCTCCAAAAGTCAAAAAGTAATTGTGGCAGAACCCAACCAACATTGGAAAATAATTGACTGGAATGAAGATATTGAACTTTTAGATGGTATAAATTTTAATATTGGCAAATACCTCTCCGATGAAGGTGTGCTTCCAAATTTAACTAACCCATCTCACGTTTAGATTATTATATTATGATGTATATATTACTTTTTGATTTTGCTTTTATACTCCAAAAGATGGGGTTGATTGGCGTTATTTTCTTGATAACATTGACAATTGCGGCTTATTCCACTTACGGAGAGCGCAAAATTGCGGCTTTCTTACAAGACCGCATAGGGCCAGATCGCGCTGGGCCATTTGGCTTATTACAACCAGTAGCGGATGGTGTGAAGATGTTTATGAAGGAGGATTTTATTCCGGCAAATGCTAACAAAGGTCTCTTTATCCTTGCACCTGGCATATTTATGTTTGTTGCTTGTATGACGAGTGCCGTGATTCCTTGGGGTACTACCTTAACCCTTTTTGGTGCCAATATAGACCTGCAAGTGACAGATATCAATATTGGTATCTTATATATTATGGGATTTGTATCGCTGGGCGTATATGGTATTATGATCGGTGGTTGGGCATCTAATAATAAGTACTCTTTATACGGAGCCATCCGCGCTAGTTCTCAGATGATTTCTTATGAACTGGCAATGGGTTTATCCCTGATTGCAATTGTAATGATGACTGGTACTTTGAGCCTGCGCACTATGGCTGAACAACAGTCTGGTTTTCAATGGAATGTACTCTATCAGCCGCTTGGTTTTTTGATTTTCTTCATCTGTGCCTTGGCGGAGTGTAACCGTGCGCCTTTTGACATGGCTGAATGCGAAACGGAACTGATTGGAGGTTACCACACTGAATATGGCTCGATGAAACTTGGCTTCTTCTTGTTTGCGGAGTACATCAATATGTTCGTCTCTTGTGCGGTGATTTCTACAGTATTCTTTGGCGGATACAATTTCCCAGGTTTAGACCCTAGTTGGTTGGGAGGCCTGATGGGACCAATTGTTTTGTTCAGTAAGATATTCTTTTTTATCTTTGTGTTTATGTGGATACGTTGGACACTCCCTCGTTTTCGCTATGACCAATTGATGCACTTAGGTTGGAAAGGATTGATCCCGCTAGCCATCGTGAATATGTTATTGACAGGCGCAATTACATTGTGGTTGGGTAAATAAAAATCGTTATTAAAGAATTATAAAAAACTGATTATTAATCAGTTAAACATAAAATTATGCAACTTACGAATCGTTCAAAACTTGTCGTAAATAAACAAATGACCTTTTGGGAGCGGATTTATCTTCCAGCAATCCTGAAAGGTATGGCTACAACACTGAAGCACATGATCCGTCTCACATTCGGGAAATCCAATACGTTGCGTTATCCGGAAGTTACAAAGGAATTTGCTCCAGTCTATCGCGGTTGGCATGTCCTCAAGCGGGACGCTCAAGGTCGTGAAAACTGTACGGCTTGCGGGCTTTGTGCAGTGGCTTGCCCAGCAGAAGCCATCACGATGGTTGCCGAGGAACGCCAAAAAGGAGAGGAGCACTTGTACCGAGAAGAAAAATACGCAGCAGTGTATGAAATCAATATGTTGCGTTGTATTTTCTGTGGATTATGCGAAGAAGCGTGCCCTAAAGAGGCTATCTTCTTAACAGATCGCATTGTGCCTAGTGATTATGTGCGGCAGGATTTTGTTTTTGGAAAAGATATGCTTGTCGAAAAAATGGATCAACGTATTGATATTACAGTACGCCAAATGCAGGTTAAAGAACGGGTAGCCGCTAAAGTTGCCCAATAGTATTCAATTGTTTTGCACCAACTAGTTTTATTTTCATTTTATTATGAAACTAAAACCTTATTATATCTAAATAAATGACACTGGCAATTTTTATTACCCTTGCTGTTTTATCCGTAATTACCGCTTTATTAGTGGTGTTATCAAAGAATCCGGTCCACAGCGTACTGTACCTAATCGTCACCTTTTTTATTATTGCAGCGCAGTATATTATGCTGAACGCGCAATTTTTGGCCGTTGTACACCTTATTGTATATGCTGGAGCAATTATGGTATTGTTTCTTTTTGTTTTGATGCTACTCAACTTAAACGAGGATACGGAGCCACAAAAATCTTCGGCATGGAAAATTTCAGCGGCGATCACTTCTGGAATGCTTTTTCTTACGCTGATTGGCGCTTTGAAAGGCAGTACCATTGCATTATTAGGTGCACCCAATCCACAAGTTGGCTTGGTAAGAAACCTTGGTGCCGTACTTTTTAAGGACTTTGTTGTTCCTTTTGAAATTGCGGGTATCTTATTCTTGGCAGCAATGGTCGGAGCTGTAATGGTCGGTAAGCGCGACCTCGCTATGTAGTAGCGAAAAAACAAAAACGAAACAGATTCATTGAACACCTGTCATAAACAGGATAAAAAATAGCACTTTTATGCTAGAAATAGTACGCACAGTCCCCATTGAATATTATCTGCTGTACAGCAGTATCTTGTTTTGTATCGGCGTATTTGGGGTACTTACCCGCCGCAATGCCATCATCGTTTTGATGTGTATTGAATTAATGCTGAATGCAGTAAACCTGCTTTTGGCCGCATTTTCTACCTATATGGGCGATGCACAAGGACAAATCATGGTGTTTTTTATCATGGTTGTTGCAGCAGCAGAAGCAGCAGTAGGTTTAGGTATATTGGTTATGATTTACCGTAATACTAAATCCACCGATATCTCCTTTTTGGATAAACTCCGCAATTGATCCGTATAAATAGCATGGCTTGGGTAAGTTTATTCACAATTCAAGTAGTCTCAAGCCTTTTAATACAAAAATAGTCCGGTTTTCCGGTTAAAGCAATATAGCATGCAGCAATTAGTACCTTTAATACCCTTTTTACCTTTTATTGGCTTTTTGATTAATGGCCTGTTCGGTAAAAATATGTCAAAATCAGTGGTTGGCTTCGTTGGAGCAGGCGCATTGTTGGGGTCATTTATACTTACCATTCTTTGCTTCAATCAAGTAGCCGCCAGTGGCCCAATTCAAACTACGCTCTATCATTTTATGACGATTGATAGATTGAACCTTGATTTTGGATTTTTAGTGGATCAGTTATCCGTTTGGATGATGATGATTGTAACTGGTGTCGGTTTCCTCATTCATGTGTATTCTATTGGTTATATGCATGAAGACGAAGGTTTTTACAAGTTCTTCGCATACCTTAACCTCTTTATTTTCTCGATGTTATTGCTCGTCATGGGCGATAATTTCTTAATGTTGTTCTTTGGTTGGGAAGGCGTTGGTCTATGTTCCTACTTACTCATCGGTTTTTGGTACGAAAACAAGGAGTACGGAACTGCCGCTCGCAAAGCATTTATTATGAATCGTATCGGCGATTTAGGTTTGTTATTGGGTATGTTTTTGATCCTAAAAACTTTTGGTAGTTTATCATATAAAGAGGTATTTAGCCAATTGGCGGGTGCTGATCCGGCCATAAT
>JAAFHO010000569.1 GCA_013297575.1 Chitinophagales bacterium | reverse complement strand
ACAATTCAACCCACCCAAAAGAAATACGGTTTTTGGGATGCAATCGCAGATACAATTGGGGCGATTTGTCTCTTGGCGTGGCAATGCAGGACTGAGCATATTGAACCGCAATTTGCTGTCGGAAGCGATTGTTTTACCCATAGATACCTTACCTCAATGGGCAGAAACCCTGATCGAAAAATCAAAATTTAGTACCACAACACGTATTAATATAGCCGCAAAAACGGGGCTTACGGTACAATTGAAAACCATGCAGTTGCGTGCCGAATACGAACGAATCGACCCTGAATACGAAAGCCTTGGTGCTTATTTTTTCCAAAATGATATGGAAAACTATACCTTAGGCATGAGCGGAACTTTTGCAAAAGGAAAAGTTGCCGTCAATGGAAATGGCGGTATCCAACGCAATAACCTCCTCGGAAATCGCTCAGAAACCACCCGTCGTTGGGTCGGAAATGGTACTATTGCTGTGAACCCATCGCCCAAATGGGGTTGTATGCTCAATTACAACAATTTTGCCGTGAACCAATCCGCAGGACGTATTGCGCTCAGCGACACCGTCCGGTTGCGGCAAATCAATCAAACATTTGTATTGGTACCACGATTTACCATCATTAATGACACTACTTCGGTGCAAAACCTCACTTTAACCGCTAATTATCAAAACCTCAATGACTTAAATCCCCTCACCCGACAATACGCAAATATGGATGTGTATGTGGCACAATTCAATTATGCCTATAATTATATGCCCAAGCAATGGACAATCAATGCTGGATTAAATATAAACAGGGTAAAAACAGCAATTGTTGACAACCGTCAATCAGGTTTTACACTAGGCTGTAACAAGGCTTTTCAAGCGGGTAAACTGAGTACAGGGCTTTCGGGTACACACAATTTTAGCCGATTAGCAGGCAAACGCGATGGTAGTATCACATCCGCGCAATTTAACCTGTCGTGGTCGCCCCATAGCAAACATACGTTAAGCACGTATGCCTCTTTGTTGCGCACCCGTTCTATTGCTTATGATGATTACACGGAGTGGCGTATGGGTGTTCAATGGGCGATTCGATTGAGATAAACGGCCATTTGTTGTAGGAACGATAAAAGAATAAGTTAGAACTTTTGGGTAGATTAATTTTTGCTCAGACAAGTATCTTTTAGTGCGAATAGTGGGGCTATTTAAACTAAAAGATGTGCAGTATGAGCGAAAAGGAATCAGCCAAAAGTTCTAACTTATTCTTTTATCGTTCCTTATAATAAATTCCGCAATTTCTTCCCCCCAAAGGCGGCATGTAATCGGCGCAGGATGAACGCCATCTGCAAAAAAATCAGAAAATTGTTGATCTTTACTTAAATATTCCTCCCATTTGTACAAATCAATGGGGTAATTCATATAGTAGAGATCTTCAAAATGATCGGGCATATCATGGATAGCACCTGCATGCAAACGAACTAGCCGTCCCATCACAAAGCGCACCAAAGGCGTTAAATTGGTAAATTGCCATACTGTGGGCAAATTGAGGATAAGAATAGCACATTGGGGTTGTTTTTCGCGGATCGCTTTCAACAATGCTAACATGCTTTTCCGCCAACGCGATGGCCTATTGAGTTGAAACGTATCATTTCCGCCCAATGCAACCATCAGCAAATCAACGGGGTATGCAGGTAATTTAGGTACGAGTTCATGCACGGCTTCGGCTACGGTAATCCCCGTTCTCCCAATGGCCTCAAAATGCACGGATCGACCTGTTTTTTGTGCTAAAAAATGCGCCACTTGCCCAGTAATGGCCTCCTTGTGGTGCGCACAACCGACACCGGCAATACTGCTTTCGCCTAAGCCCACTATATGCAAAACGGGGAGTTGGCCATCTATTGTACCAAAATTATCACCTTGTGCATCGGGCAAATCGGGCATAGCATTTTTTATTTTTACCGCCTGCCGATAAAAGATAGGAAAAACGGGTAGCAAAAAAGGAACATGTATCCAATATTTCTGTTGAGGAGTCATCTTGATCTAACGCTTTGTGCCATCAGAATATTATAGTTAACGTACCACCAATTGGTATCCTTCGCCATGCACGTTAAGTATTTCGATCGCTGCATCCTCGCGCAAGTAGTGTCGTAATTTGCTTACATATACATTGAGGCTGCGCCCGCGCAATTGGTCGTCGTCGTTCCAAATCCGGCGCAAAGTAGTCGTCCGGTCGATAATCCCATCGGGCGATTGGCAAAAATATTCCAGTAGGCGCGCTTCAATTGCCGTCATTTTTATCGTATTTTTATCCAAATATAATTCCCGCGTATGTGGGTCAAAGCGGTATTTACCAATATTGTGGATCTTTTTTTCTTGATCTGCCACTATTTCGTCCTGTACACCTACTCTACGGAGTATCGCTTTGAGGCGCAGGTGCAACTCTTCCATACTAAATGGCTTTGTAATATAATCATCCGCCCCCAAATGGAAGCCTTCGATACGCCGATCTTTGTCCAAAACCCCCGTTAAAAAAACAATTGGCACGCGGCTATCCACCGAACGAATATCGCTGGCAAGCGAAAAACCATCCTTAAAAGGCATTTTTACATCCAAAATACAAAGATGAAAAGTACCCTGCCGAAAAGCCGTCCAGCCTTCCTCACCACTGTGTTTCAACGTGACTCGAAAGCCCTTCATTTCCAAAAACTCTTGGGTGAGGGTGCTAAAAACTTGGTCATCATCGACCAGTAACAAATGAGGTGCTTCCATTGTATTTCTATTTTATGAACTCGGAAATAATCACTGTTTACTTGTTCAATATGCAAAGGTGGTTAAGATAATTGGAATATTAAGATAATGGATGTGTTTTATTCGCTAATCTTGAAAGCGAAGCATAACTTTGCCCCCAAATTAAATATATGAACACTGTCCCTTTTGTCCTTTCCGGTGGTGGCGCGCGTGGTTTTGCGCATATCGGTGTATTAAAAGCCTTAGAAGAAGCCGATATTTATCCTTCTGAAATAGTAGCCACAAGTGCAGGCGCTCTTTTGGGTGTTTTTATCGCCGATGGATACAAACCCGATCAAGTCAAACAATTGATTTTAGACAATATCAGTATTGGCTATCTCTTCGATTTTAAGAGTTTTTTTACAGGCCCGGGCTTAATTAGCCTAAACAAACTAGGAGAATTTATCCGCGCCAATTTAAAACACCAATTGCTCGAAGAGCTCCCTATCCCTTTTTATCCAACCGCTACTAATTATACCGATGGTAGTCAAGTGATATTTAAAACAGGTTCTATTATCCCTGCTATTATCGCGGCCAGTTCTATTCCAGCCGTTTTTCCCCCTGTAATGATAGATGGTATTCCTTTTGTAGATGGCGGACTGTACAATAATATGCCCATAGAGCCATTTGCCCATAGGAAAAATGAGGTAATTGCTGTAAATGTAAACCCTATTGCTCCTTATAATCCATACAGTTCACTGGCCGAAACAATAGATCGGGCAGTAGTATTGAGTTTTACCCGTAATTTAATGACGGATGCAGCGGGTTGCAAAATGTATATAGAACCCGCTGGGCTACACCAATTTGGCTTATTTGATGTGGGGAAATTAGAAGAAATTTACGAGGCTGGATATCAATACACCAAGGAAATGTTGAAGTAGGAAAACAAAGAAGTGAAAAATAAACGCAATGAAAAACGGAGTCACCATGTTTTATGCTGACTCCGTTTTGGGGGGAGACTATCACTATGGATGTGCCGCCGTCTCCGTTTGGGCTTCCGTAGTTGGAGCCGTCGTTTTTACATATAAATAAGCACCAAGTCCGAGGTGCAAAGCCAAGGTAATCCAAATCAGGGGCCTTGAAATACTACGTGTGTTTTTTACTGTGTTCTGTTGCATGGAAATCTATTTTTGGATGGATTAAAAAATGTTGATTAAACTTCGGCTCTGTGTTTTTGAACAAGAAAAAGTATGGCATCCCATACACTTTGTGCAAAACC
>JAAFHO010000568.1 GCA_013297575.1 Chitinophagales bacterium | reverse complement strand
GCTGCGGTAAGTGGTTGGTGACTCAGGTACCAACCACTTACCGCAGCCGCTGGATACATCGCAAAACTTTCTGTGATTTGCATGTCAATTTGGCCTGGTTGAAGCAAATCCCATAAGAGGGCTTTCTCTGTATGGTCAGGACAAGCCGGATAGCCCGGTGCAGGACGAATACCTTGATAACACTCATCAATTAAAGCTGTATTTTCGAGGTGTTCATCTGTGGCATAGCCCCAAAATTCCTTGCGTACGCGCTCGTGCATCCGCTCTGCAAACGCCTCCGCCAAACGATCTGCCAAGGCTTTAAGCATGATGGCCGAATAATCGTCGCCTTCTTGTTCAAAGGCTTTCACATAAGGCTCAATACCTATTCCGGCAGTGGTAGCAAATGCACCAATATAATCAGGACCAGATGGGGATATATAATCGCTTAAACAGTAGTTTGCTTGGCCAGGGGCTTTTACATTCTGCTGTCGCAGGTGGTGCAAAGTTAATCGTTTTTCACTGCGCGTATCGTCTGTAAATAATTGAATATCATCATCTTGTACAGCATTGGCAGGAAAAATACCGATCACTGCTTTGGCGGTTAACCACTTTTCATCAATGATCCTGCGCAGCATAGATTGGGCTTCTGTGTAGAGCACCGTGGCTTCTTTACCCACTATTTCATCTTGCAAAATGGCTGGAAATTTGCCTGCTAATTGCCAAGATTGGAAGAAAGGTGTCCAGTCAATATACTCCGATAATTCTTCTAGTGAATATTGATCAAATACCTTTACGCCTATGAATTTAGGTTTGGGCGGTGTGTAATTCGCCCAATCTATTTTTGTTTTATTGGCCCTTGCGGCTTCAATGTCTAAGTATTGTTTGGTATTTTGTTTATTGGCTCGATCAAAACGAATTTTCTCATACTCTGCTTTTACATTATCTACAAAAATAGTGTTTTCTCCTTCGTTTTGGGTCAATAAACTACTCACCACGGCAACACTTCTACTGGCATCCAATACGTGAATTACTGGAGCATTATGGTATTGTGGCTCTATTTTTACAGCAGTATGTGTTTTACTGGTGGTGGCGCCACCAATCAAAAGCGGCGTTGTAAAGCCTTGACGTTGCATTTCTTTGGCAACATATACCATTTCGTCGAGCGAAGGGGTAATTAACCCCGAAAGGCCAATAATATCAACTTTATTAGCCTTAGCCGCTGCCAAAATTTTATCCGCTGGTACCATCACCCCCAAATCAATAATATCGTAATTATTACAGGAGAGTACTACGCCTACAATATTTTTCCCAATATCGTGTACATCACCTTTTACGGTGGCCAATAGCACAGTTTTGCGCACATCTACGCTACTATCTGCTTTTTCCAATTCAATGATAGGCGTTAGTACAGCAACGGCTTTTTTCATCACACGCGCACTTTTGACCACTTGCGGTAGGAACATTTTTCCAGCACCAAATAAATCACCTACCACATTCATTCCATCCATCAATGGCCCTTCAATAATACGGAGTGCGGCTGGGTATTTGGCCAATGCCTCTTCCATATCTTTATCGATAAAATCGGTGATACCCTTGACCAATGCGTGTGTAATACGATCTTCTAAACTTTTTTCGCGCCAAGACAAATCAGAACCGACGGCTTTACCACCGCTCGTTCCCCTTAATCCCTCTGCAAAGCGCACCAATTCATCGGTAGCATCCGGGTTTCGGTTGAATAATACATCCTCAATACGACGCAAAAGTTCTTTTGGTATTTCTTCATATACTTCAATCATACCAGCATTCACGATACCCATATCCATGCCTGCTTTGATAGCATGGTACAAAAACGCAGCGTGCATGGCTTCCCGCACTACATTATTGCCACGGAAGGAGAAAGAAAGGTTACTTACACCACCCGAAATTTTAGCACCTGGGCAAGTGGCTTTTATTTCTTTAGTGGCTTCGATAAATGCAATGGCGTACTCGTTATGTTCTTCAATACCGGTTGCAACAGCAAATATATTGGGGTCAAAAATAATATCAGTAGGGTCAAAACCAACCTGCTCTACCAATATTTTATAGGCCCGCTGGCAAATACTCACTTTGCGCTCCTTTGTATCGGCTTGTCCTAATTCATCAAAAGCCATCACCACAACTGCCGCACCATAACGGCGGCAAATATTGGCTTGGCGGATAAATTCGGCTTCTCCTTCTTTCATCGAAATGGAATTAACGATACTTTTGCCTTGTAAACACTGTAATCCGGCTTCGATAACGTGAAATTTGGAGGAGTCCACCATAACAGGCACCCGTGAAATATCAGGTTCGGCAGCCACCAAATTCAAAAATTCCACCATGGCTTTTTCTGAATCCAGCAAGCCTTCATCCATATTGACATCAATGATTTGAGCACCGCCTTCTACTTGTTGGCGTGCAACCGACAAGGCCTCTGTATAATTGCCCTCTTTGATCAACGTTGCGAATTTCGCGGAACCAGTCACATTCGTACGTTCGCCAATATTGATAAAATTCGTTTCCTCGCGTACGATCAGTGGCTCTAAACCAGCATACATGGTGTAACGCTCCGAAAGCGGAATCGGCTTGATGCCACGACCATGATCGACGTGTTCGGCAATATCCTTGATATGATCGGGCGTAGTGCCGCAGCAGCCACCAACAATATTCACCAGCCCTGATTTTGCGAAATCCTCGATAAATACGCACATTTCGTGTGGCGTTTGGTCGTACTCACCCATTTCATTGGGCAATCCAGCGTTAGGATAGGCAGAAATATAGCATTCGGGAGCAATTTTTGCCAGTGCTTCCAAATGGGGGCGCATTTCTGCTGCACCCAATGCGCAGTTCAAGCCAATAGAAAACGGGCGCGCATGTTTCACCGAAACCCAAAAGGCTTCTGGCGTTTGACCACTCAAGGTGCGTCCTGAAGCATCGGTGATCGTTCCTGAAATCATGATAGGCAGTTTTACCCCTTTTTCCTCAAAAACCTCGTCGATAGCAAATAAAGCAGCCTTACAATTGAGTGTATCAAAAATCGTTTCCACCAATAAAATATGTACGCCACCGTCAATTAAGCCACGGATTTGAACCGCATAAGCCTCTTTTACTTCCTTGAAGGTCACCGCCCGATACCCTGGGTTGTTCACATCTGGGGAGAGCGAAAGTGTTTTATTCAATGGCCCCACGGCACCAGCCACAAAACGCATCTTATTGGGATTCATGGCGGTGTAAGCATCAGCGGCGCGGCGTGCTACTTGTCCAGCGGCAACATTCAGTTCGTATGCAATGTGCTCCAAGTGGTAATCCGCTTGGGCGATGGAGGTGCTACTAAATGTATTTGTCTCAATAATATCGGCACCAGCATCGAGGTACTGACGGTGAATATCCTCGATAACATCGGGGCGGGTGATGCACAAAATGTCATTATTACCTTGCAAATCATAAGGGTGATTTTTGAATTGCTCCCCTTTGAAGTCCGCTTCGGTTAATTTGAACCGTTGGATCATGGTACCCATCGCACCATCAATTACCAAAATGCGCTGTTCTATTGCCTTTTTTAACTGTTCTTCGATCATTTTATTACAACTTCTTTAATATAAACTTGTCCCATCTCTTCGTTGATGAGTTGTATTATTTTTTCTTTTGAAAACGATAATTCTTGCTTCAAAGGTGCCGAAATAATAGTAAGGTAAAGTACTTTTTTTCGGACATAGAGTTCAGTGGTATAAGTATCAATGGTTTTGCCCATCAATTTTGCCCATAGTACCCGCACACGCGTTTCATCAAACCGCGATTTTAACTTGAACTCTTGCAGCATCATCTGCATGGCTTCGGCCAATGTTACTTCGTTTTTTTTGAGCATAATTTATCGCTTAAAAATTGCCTAAACCCAATCTACACCCTTTCTGAGCCAGTTCAATGTTGCTGCTTCGGGGCTATCGGCCTCGGGCTGAAAATTATAGACCCAATTGGCACATGGTGGCAATT
>JAAFHO010000057.1 GCA_013297575.1 Chitinophagales bacterium | reverse complement strand
CTGAATAATAACAATAAAGTCAGTATTATAAGGAATCCAAAAGTAAAAATTGAAGTTTGTCGATTTTGTTTCATGCTAAAATAAATTTTGTAGAAATTTAAACTTAAAAATCTACTGAATGGTTCAACAAAAAACCTATTCCTTTTTGTCTAAATTTGACATATTAGATTGGTAATTTAAAATCCCATAGAAAACTTATGGTTCCAATCCCCTTCTGAAGTATTTAAATGTAAAACATAAACACCAGTAGCCAACTTAGGTAAATTAAACCGATATTGCCCAGGTGACATTTGTTGCGCTGAATGTTCCCAAACCAAACGGCCACTAGCATCAAAGATGGAGAAGGTGGCGTTTTCCCAAATACAATGCTCAAAATTAAACAAAAGCGATTGATCGGCAATGCGTACTTGTGGCGCGCAGTGCCCAATTTCCTTTACAGACACAGGATTTTGAAATGCTGCGGTACCCCATCCTGCATGCTGAACTTCAGCCAATTGAAATGCCGTAGCCAACGTGGCTTTTACCACATTAGACATAAAAGTAAAATTGAGTTTTCCTAAGGTATCGTGTGATTCATGGTACGAACTATTCCTAAAATTGGCACCATCTGTGAGCATCAATGCCTTTGCACCATAATTCCAAAATGGAGCATGGTCGCTCCGCGTCAAATCTGGAACTAATTGTCCATTTCCAGGTACTTGAAGATCAACAATCTTCAAATCTGGCACATAAGTAGCGGCACTTGAATTGAATAAGTTAACCAAACTAGCAGAAGCAGTATTCCCTACATTGGTGATAAAATTACCTTTAAATTGGTTATTCACTACCTCATTATATTCGTTTGGAAATAAAAGATTAAAACCTGCTGGTAAAGTTTGGGTGTTGGGCAAATCCGAATAATAACCAATCATTTCAAAATTTAACACACCATCAATGGCTTCACCTGCTGGAATTCCATTGGTTACATAGCGTGCACTTCCTACAAGCCCCGCCTCTTCTAAATCGAAACCAATATATCTTAGCGTTTTATTACTGGGGTATGGTGCTAATAACCGTGCAATTTCCATCATACCTACCACCCCAGAACCATTGTCGTCGGCACCGGGAGCATTACTCACAGAATCATAATGAGCATCCACGATTACCACTTTATTCGACTCCGAAATACCGCGACTAGTGCCTATCACGTTTTTGGCAGTATAATTACTATAAGCCCACGTTTGTTCGCCTTTGTGCATGCCCGACACCTGAAATAAATGCCCAATCGAATCCTTAACAGCCGCCAAATGCGCCGCGCCTGCTGTACGATGCCGAATACCCTGTACAAAAGTTAGATCGCTACGCAAACGATTACTATCAACTTGATTAACAAGATCTTGTAAATCAAACAGTTGGCCATCATCTGCAATGACTCGAACACGATAAGCCGCGCCAGCAGTTAAATTAAACGCAGATAAATCAGCCATTACCAATTTACCAATACCGGGCATTACTCCTGATCCTATATCACCAGTATAGGTCGCTTGGCTAGAGGCTTGGTAAGTCAAACCATTGTCGTTGGATAATTCTACCCAAACCGTTAATGGGTCGTTTTCCACGTCCAATGCATCAAAAGTGATGGTCAATGTTTTGGAGAGCCAATTGGCAGAAGCGGTCACATTTTGGACTTTAGGCGCCTGATTTTGTGCAAATAACCCTGAGGAAACTAATGTAAAGATTAGTGCAGGTAAAAATGTGTTGGAAAGTTTCATAATTGCATGATATATTTTTTATTAGAATTTTTTCGGTGTAAAAATAATAATAAATGGTGTAATGGTCTGAATACATCGAAGAAAATTACAAATAAAATAGTTCACAAAACAAATACTGGCTCAATATCGAATCCAAACGGCTATATTATTGCAAATTATTCAGCCATTCTTTCCAATATCCCACCCATACATCAACACCTTTCTTGCCTTTGGCTAAACCATATCCATGCCCGCCACTTGGCAAAATATGGCATGTCACAGGTACTTTATTACGAATCAAGGCAGCAGCATAGTTCATCGAATTTTCCACCGCCACAAAATCGTCCGCGGTGTGTATCAAAAATGTTGGCGGTGTTTGGGGGGTTACTTTAGTTTCGTTAGAAAACTCCAAAACATCCTGATAACTAGGATCATGCCCCAAAAGCATAAATTTAGACCAACTATGCGTGTATTCTTCTTTCATCGTGATCACGGCATAGCATAATATAGAAAAATCGGGTCGTACCTCTTCGGGCTTAAAGCCATCTTGCTGTCTTTGGTCAAAATGAGTAGAAACGGTCGCCGCCAAATGCCCACCTGCTGAAAAGCCCATAATACCCACTTTATTTGTTTTAATTCCCCATTCTACAGCATTTGAGCGCACTAATTTAATAGCCTGTAAAGCATCAATGAGAGGAACCCATTTTTTATTGGTCATAGTGGAATCGTTAGGAAGTCGGTATTTTAAGACAACGGCATTGATTCCCCATTCGTTCAATTGTTGCGCTACCTGAATTCCTTCGTGATCGTATGCCTCTACAGTATATGCACCACCTGGGCAAATTACGACTGCCATGCCCGTGTTTAACTTCTTGGGGGCAAGAAAAACGGTCATTCCTGGAATTGTCACATTCCGAACAATTTTAAGACTATCGTTGGTGAGTTCATATTGTTCCTTTGGCTTATGTGGTAAATTATAGGGTACTTTACCATCAGGCCAAAGTGGCATGAACGACTGACCATGCATAAAAAGAGGAAATGACATGGTTAAAAAGAAAAAAATATAGCGCATAGTTTAGAATTTTCGGACAACCGGTGGCTTCGGCTGCGCTCAGCCACCTATCTCTTCGCTTTACCACTTTATTCTTACCCCTGTTCCAAACCATTGAATAAGCCCGTAGAATTTCGGAAGCAACGCTCAATCAAAGTCTAGGAGATAAGAGGACGGTGATTGAGCGCAGCCGAAAGCACCGGTGGCTTCGGCTGCGCTCAGCCACCTATTTCTTTGCTTTTCCACTTGATTCTTACCCCTATATCCAAAACATTGAATAAGCCCGTAGAATTTCGGAAGCAACGCTCAAACAAAGCCAAGGAGCGGAGAGAGAGGTGATTGAGCGCAGTCGAAAGCACCGGTGATTTCGGCTGCGCTCAATCACCTATTTCTTCGCTTTACCACTTTATTCTTACCCCTGTATCCAAACCATTGAATAAGCCCGTAGATTTTCGGAAGCAAGGCTCAATCAAAGCCAAGGAGCGGAGAGGGCGGTGATTGAGCGCAGCCGAAATCACCGTTTCCAAGGCTTTATCACCAATCTCAAACTTTGGTCGTAAGAAAAATAATTCCATAACCAGTTCAAGAACACAAACAATTTATTTTTAGCACCGATCAAAGCAAATAAATGCACAAATAACCAAGTAAACCAAGCAAAAGCCCCCTGGAATTTCCAAAAACTAAGATCCACTACTGCCCTGTGGCGGCCAATAGTTGCCATACTGCCTAAATCTTTGTAGTGGAATGGCTTCAATGCAATTTTTTGATTCATCATTACTGGGAGATTTGCACTCAATAAAGTTGCTTGCTGAATAGCCACCTGAGCCACTTGTGGATGACTATTGGGGTATTTTTCTTCCGTTTGGAAGGCAATATCACCCACTGCAAACACATTAGTCAGCCCTTTTACCTGATTAAACTCATTGACCAAAATCCGATTTCCTCTAGTTATGGCGTCTTCAGGAAGTCCCGCTATTTTATTGCCCGTAATACCCGCAGCCCAAATTACTTTATCCGCTTTCATCGTAGAGCCATCATCTATAGTGACGGTTTCGCCATCATAATCTTTCACTACTTTGTCCAAATGCAATTTCACACCCAAGTCCCTCAAAAAACGCTCCGAGGCCGCAGACGATTCTGGCGACATCGTATTCAATATTTTTTCATTCCCATGGACCAAATGTATATCAATCTGACTACCATCCAAATCGTGGTAATCTTTTGGTATAATATTTCTTTTCATCTCTGCCAAAGCACCTGCTATTTCTACACCAGTGGGCCCTCCGCCCACAATTACAATATCTAGGTATCTTTGTCGGCGTTCAGGGGTTTCCGCAGTGACTGCTCTTTCGTAATCTTCAAAAATGGCATTGCGCAGAAACAATGCCTCACTCACCGATTTCATAGGAATAGCATTTGCTTGGATGCGTTCATTACCATACCAATTTGTACCAGCGCCTATAGAAATTACCAAAAAATCGTAAGAAAGCAGACCAATTTCTGTCAATACCGTCTGAGATTGCGTATCTACCGACTCCACACCTGTTACGCGTACAAATACGTTTTTGTTGCGTTGAAACATTTTACGCAGGGGAAAGACAATACTTGACGGCTCTAAACCCGCCATTGCTACTTGATAAAACAGCGGTTGAAATTGGTGATAATTGTTTTTATCGATCAATACCACTTGAAATTCAGCGCGTTTGGCCAATTTTCGAGCAAGTGTAAGACCGCCAAATCCAGCGCCAATAATAACAACGCGTTTTTGATCGGTGGTGGGTATATTGAACTGCATAACAACTGGATTTAGGTATAGATAGTGAATTTCAATTTATTCTTTATATTACTTTACAATTCCAGCCCCTTCTCTTGTGTATATTCTGTGATATACTCATCTATTAAATCGACTAATAAATCCTTCAAAAATGAATTTTCAAGCCTTGCAATGGTTTTCAATTGCTCCAGTTTTGTACGATCAACAGCCACCGTTAGGCGTTTTATCCCCGAAGATTCTTCTCGCGTAAGTTCTTGAACATCAATGGTTTCTCTAATTAAAGTATCCAAACCAGAAAAACCACCAGAAGTCATTGCAGCCATACGGCTCTTGGTTTTAGACGATGCAGCAGCATGGGATTTGCCATCATCCATACGATCCAAACTCTCCTCCATTGCATCTTGCAATAAGGCATCTAGGTTATTGGAAAAACTCTTTACCGCTGCGGGCTTTCGATCCATTACCTGCCGAACCGAAATTTCAGATATGGCTCCGCCATCCGATGACTCGTGGAAATCGGAAAAAAGGTCATCCAAACCGGCTGAAAACTTCTTTTTGCTCATATTCGTTATTAATGGTTAGGAATTATCGAAAAACCTTGAATTATCTATACTTAATTTAGCCAACCCGCCCCAAAATCTCCTTACACAAATCCATATAATCTACTGCTCCACTACACTTGGGGCTATAATCAAAAATATCTTTGCGTTGTGCTGGTGCTTCGGCCAATGCTACATTCTCGCGGATATACGTTTTAAACACCTTTTCTCCAAAGTGCTTATGAATGGTTTCCACTACATCGCGGTTTAGGACACGGCGGCTATCGTACATCGTGGCGATAACGCCACCTATGTCCAATTGCTTATTCAACCTAAAGCGTACTTTATCAATGACTTGTTTGATTTTTGCCAATCCTTGAACCGCCAAAAACTCTGTTTGCAACGGAATTAAAACCCACCGGCTGCTCGTCAAGGCATTTAGCGTAAGTAACCCTAAAGACGGCGGACAATCAATAAATACAAAATCGTAATCATCAATAACCTGTGTGAGCAATTCGCGCAAAATAAATTCGCGACCCGCCTCATTGATGAGTTCCATTTCCGCGCCTGACAAATCCAATGAAGACGTAATAATGTCCATATTGGGCTTGTGTTGATAAGGGGTTAACTCGCCTTCTCCGCGCAATGCCTCGTAAATAGTGTATTTTTGACGTGGAATACCCAGTGAAATAGTCAAATTAGCTTGTGGATCTAAATCAATCAACAGCACCTTTTTGCCCAATTCGGCCATGCCCGCACCTATATTAATCGCGCTGGTAGTTTTGCCTACCCCGCCTTTATGATTCAATAATGAAATAACTGTACCCATATTTGTATGTTGACAGCTGTTACAACAGCCTCATTTTCTTTCAGGGGCAAAAGTAAGAAAAAAATGGAGAATACAAAAGACAAATGTTACCAAGCAGACAATCAAAACATCAAATACATCCAAAGATTGTAAAGAACAGGAACAAAAAAAACAAAAACGGCACAATATGCCTTGAAAGTCAATAGACATATTGTGCCAGGGTATAAATTATTTATAATACATCATCTACTGAAGTCATTTCCAAACCAAAGGCATCCGCAACACCTTGATAGACAATTTTACCGCCTACCACATTTAAGCCCAAAAGCAATTCGTGGTTTTCTTTACAAGCTTTTTTCCAGCCTTTATTGGCCAATTGAATCGCATAAGGCAATGTTGCATTCGTCAATGCTACCGTAGAAGTAAACGGTACAGCACCTGGCATATTAGCCACGCAATAGTGTACCACATGATCGATAATATAAGTAGGATCCGCGTGGGTAGTAGCATGTGTGGTTTCAAAGCAGCCACCCTGATCTACCGCTACATCCACCAATACCGTACCTGGGCGCATCGTGGAGAGCATATCTTTAGTAATCAACTTTGGTGCTTTTGCGCCAGGAATCAATACTGCTCCTACTACCAAGTCATGGTCTTTGATCAATCGGCGGATATTATATTCGCTAGAGAACATCGTGATCACATTTGCTGGCATCACATCACTTAAGTAACGCAAACGAGTAAGGCTTACATCAAGGATAGTCACCTGTGCTCCAAGACCTGCGGCCATTTTTGCAGCTTGCGTACCCACGATACCACCGCCTAACACCAAAACCTTACCGGGAGGAACACCTGGAACGCCACCCAACAATACACCACGACCTTTTACTGGTTTTTCCAAAAACTTAGCACCTTGCTGGATGGCCATACGGCCTGCTACTTCCGACATTGGTATCAACAGCGGCAACTGGCGATCTTTGGTTTCCACTGTTTCGTAGGCCAAACAAACAGCGCCGCTTTTAATCATAGCATGTGTTAGTTCCTCACTGCTGGCAAAGTGGAAATAAGTAAATACCAATTGATCTTTTCGGCAACGTGCATATTCCTCTTGAATGGGTTCCTTTACCTTCATAATCATTTCGGCAATGCCCCACACCTCATCGGCGGTTTGCAAAATACTACCACCTGCTTCAATATAATCTTCATCTTCAAAACCACTTCCTTCACCTGCCGAACTTTGTACATATACGGTATGGCCACGCCTTACCAATTCCATAGCACCCGCAGGAGTGAGTGCTACTCGATTTTCATTACTTTTTATTTCTTTTGGAACGCCAATGATCATAATTAATGCGAGAATTGATGGTGAATAAATCGTTAGAGCTTGCTAGACATTATAAAACTAGCGCGCAAATGTAGGGCAATAATCTGAACCTACAAACGAAACCCTATATCAACATCTGCCTTACTTTTTCAACACCCGTACTTGCTGGCTCTTCTACCACCGTTACATTTCGCATCTTCTTCAACTCAAAGTTTAATTGCGGCTTAAGATCAATATAATACACCGGAATAGATTCTGGCGCATGAATCATCAAACCGGCAGCCGGATACACCTGCAACGAAGTTCCAATAATGAGTAGCATATCGGCAGTTTCGGTGATTTTTGCAGCGATTTCGATCATAGGAACCGATTCTCCAAACCAAACAATAAAAGGACGCAATTGAGTACCCCGCTCGCACAAGTCGCCCATGACCAAATCTCTGTCCCAATCATATACCAAATCTGGATACCGCTCAGAGCGTGCTTTCCTCAATTCTCCATGTAAATGTAAGACATGGCTGCTCCCTGCTCGCTCATGCAGATCGTCCACATTTTGAGTAATAATTTGAACATCAAATTTTTTTTCCAATTCAACCAAACCCAAATGCCCCGCATTAGGTGTTACGGTCAGTAATTGACGGCGGCGTTGGTTATAAAACTCCTGCACCAATACTGGATTGCGTTTCCAGGCTTCTGGTGTTGCGACATCCTCAATTCGATGGTTCTCCCAAAGCCCATCACCATCTCGAAAGGTTTTAATACCACTTTCGGCACTAATGCCTGCTCCTGTAAGTACTACAATTTTCTTTCTCATCTTAATCGAAAAATATAAATATTTAAGAAATTTTATAAAAGTTCACATTTTGGCACGCAATATGCATTAATGATTTTAACATTGAAAAAAGACAAAACGCATCCCTTACAAATATTTTTTGTAAAAACCAAGTGTTTATCTTAATTTTTTGTTAAAGTCAGTATCTTTTTTATTACTGGCACGGAATTAGAACGTCATAACAATATCGGATGCATTGAAAAGCATTAAAACTTAAAAATATTCCAATAGTATCCGGACAATTATGAACACCATATATAATATTATTTACTTTAATCACAAACCGATCATCATGTCACCTAAAGTTATTATCCCAGTCTTGTGCTTTTTTGCTTTCAGCCTTAATGCACAATCCCCTCAAAAGCAAACTGTCACTTTTCAAGGAACAGTTTCTGAATTGAAAACAGGTAACCATATTAACAGTGCTACGGTACTCGTTTTTGACGATATGCTCAAAGAGCAAATTGCTACTACAACTACCAACGCAAACGGTCAATACTCCGTTCAAGTTCCAAAGTTAGCGCGTTATTCTGTAAAAGCACAAAAGGCAACTTTTTTTTACAAAGATTCCGTTCTAGTCGCCGATGGTAACAACGTTAAAGTTGATTTGGGTCTTGCGATTAAGCCGGGTTACCAGTTTGATATGACCATCTTTGATAAAGCATACGACCACAACCCAATCAACACGCTTAAGGACTGTAAAGTAGAAATCTATAACAACACCACAAAGGAACAGGAATTGTCCATCGATAAATTGGAAAAATCAACATTCCACTTTTTGTTCAGTGAAGGCAACCATTATACCATGCTAGTTCGTAAGCCCGGCTACCTCAACCGCCGCGTAGAACTGTATGTCAATGTGAATGGATGTATCCTTTGCGTAGATGGTATGGGTATCAATGAACCCGATCTTGTAGCCTTAATGACCAATGATAACCAAACAGGTTATATGTTAGGTACGATCGACCTTGATTCGATACAAATTGGTAAACGCTTCCAATTGAACAATATTTATTACGATTTCAACAAATCGGATATTCGTCCGGAAGCCGCCAAAACGTTGGATAAATTGGCTATTTTCTTAAAAGATAACGCCAATATTAAAGTAGAATTGGGTTCTCATACCGATGCTCGTGGTGCCGACGATTATAACCTTAACCTCTCTGACCAACGTGCTAAAGCCGCTGTTGAGTATTTAACAAGTACACAAGGTATTGATTTTGAACGTATTTCGCACAAAGGTTACGGTGAAACAAATTTGATTAACCGTTGCGGTAATGGCGTAACTTGCTCCGAAACAGAACACCAGTTGAACCGCCGGACAGAGATTAAAATTACAGGTTTAACCAATTCAGATCCGCTTTGGAACAAATCTTTAAAACAGATCATCGAAGATCCACAATTGTACCGTAAGGTGATCGATCAAGAAAAACGCGAGAAATCGCTTTCAAAAAACAAATAAAAAAATGCCGACTGGTTCGGTCATTTCCAAACCAGTCGGATAAAATTAAACATATTTTAATACTTTAATCCAAACATTTATATTATGAAACAGATCACAAAATTGATATTCCCGATTGCATTCCTTTTCACGTTTCAATCGGCAATTGGCCAAATTGTTGGCCAAAAAACAGACTCTAATTACTACAATACCACTGTAGTAATGGTCAAAGAAAACACCACTGGCGCAACAGTACTTACTGCCATGAACGATGAATTTGGTATGGGTGATGTATTGCGGATCGAAGTGGCTAAGCCGCAACCGAAACTGGTAGTCAACAACATTGCGATGCCTCCAGCGGTTTCGCCAAAGCAAATAAATGCCACACCGCGCCCCGTAATGAAGCCAGTACAATCCAATAGCGTAGTTCAGAACAAACCTGCTACGGATTCTGGTCTTTCCAAAGAGCAAATAAAACCTGTCGCTAAATCTGTGGTAATCGCCAAACCCGCACCTGTCAATCAGACGCAGGTAGCGACACCAAAACAGATCGTAAAAGCACCAAAAATTGCTAAAACGAGTACGAGCAGCACAAAAAAAGTAGTAAAAAAGAAAAAATGTAAGTCACGCCCGCCATATATGGCATCGGTTTGGCGCAAAAAACCGGGTAAGCAAAAATATAGCTGCCCAAAGTTTTAATTAAAAAATTATTATAGGTCTTAGGGTGAATTCAAACCGTTCCGACGTAATGTTGGAACGGTTTTTTTTATTCCTGCGGAGGTGTTAGGAAATAATTTTGTTTAAACTCAGGTTAAATATAGTCTAAAACGTGACATAGACATATCTTTGGAGTCAAAATTCTCGTTTAAATATCATAAAATTATGTTTGTCATGCAAAAAAAAATTTTGAGTCTTGCGCTTTTATTCCTTGTCATTGCCTGTAACAAGACGGCTTTTACGGGTCGCCGTTCAATGACATTAATACCTAATAGTCAATTGAATCAAATGAGTTTTACAGAATATAAAACGTTTTTATCACAAAACAAAACACTTAGCAGCGGTGCATCTGTTGATTTAGTAAAACGCGTAGGTAATGATATTAAATTGGCTGCAGAGACCTATTACAAGCAAAAAGGTAAATCAAAAGACCTTCAAGGTTTTGCTTGGGAATTCAATGTGGTAGAAAGTCCAGAGGTAAATGCTTTTTGTATGCCCGGTGGCAAAGTGGTTGTTTATACAGGCATATTGGATGTTACACAAAATGAAGATGCTTTGGCAGTGGTGATGGGACACGAAATTGCTCATGCACTGGCCGACCACGGTAATGAGCGCATGAGCCAAGGCTTAATTGCTCAACTAGGACTTTCGGCATTGGATGTAGCATTATCCAACAAACCAGCAGAAACACGTAACCTGCTGATGAGTGCTGCGGGTGCTGGCGCACAAGTAGGTGTTTTATTACCTTTTAGCCGTAAACACGAGTCGGAAGCCGACGAAATCGGTCTTTATTTAATGGCCATGGCTGGATATAAACCTGCAGAAGCAGTACCATTTTGGGAGCGGATGAACAAAAAAGGCGGCTCTAGGCCACCAGCGTTCTTGAGTACACACCCAGATCCTAAAAAGAGAAGCGAAACGTTGAACAAATTACTGCCCAAAGCACGCGCATACGGTATAAAGTATCCGGCAGTAGGTAGTTCTAAATATAAAAAATAGTTATTCCTCTATAGGATCACTATCTCTTTTTTTAGGCGGAGGGGAAGGGGCTGTCGGTTTACTTTCAAACAACGGCTCGTTTTTATCGGGTGTAGGCAATTCATAAACGCGCCCTTTCCCATCTGTTTTTTCAAGGCCATAATGTTGGGCTTTGTCCATCCATTTCATAAAGTCGCCCCATGAATCGGAGGCTAAAGGCTGGAAACGAACTGCAATACTTTTAGCAATACCTGGTAATGGTTGTAGTATGGGATAGGTTCTAGAGATAGACTTGGTTTCACTACTAATACCATTCGCTTGGGATAAAAACCATACGATAACGCTAAACAAGAGTACGTAAAAACCACCCACTACTGCTCCACCAAGCAAACGATTGACAGATCCTAAATAGGCGCCATGCAGTGCATTTTCAATATTTGCAGTGGCTAGTTTTACCAAAAGAAAAATCAGCAGCAAATTGGCTACAAAACCGCCAACAAACATCAATGGATGTGTGGAATTCAAGACTTTTTCAAGAATAACACTCGTTACTGGTGCCATCTTAAAAGCCAAGACAATACCAAAAGCATATACCGCAAGATTGAGCAACGTACCAATAATACCTTGACTCCAGCCTTGCCAAAAACCATAAAGTAATGCAACAAGACAAACTATATCGATCCACATAAAAGTGATGAGATATTGATGATAATAGATAAATTAAGAAAGCAAATATGGATGCTAACCTAATATTTAGATGCAAAAATAAGGCTTTTTTACAAAATCGCTACAGAAACATTAAATTAACCGCCTAACCCATTGCAAATGAAACAGTTATTCATATATTAACAAATATATTTTTACTTCATCAACAACTAATTACTATTTAAAATATTATGAAAAAATCAGTTTTTGCAATAGCACTTTTGAGTGCAGTTTGCGTAATGACCCCTTCGTGCGATACCCTCCAAAGCATCGCAAAAGATGTGATGGCCGAACCCACTGTTACCGAAATTGGGAATGGTTTAAAGGAAGCATTAACGACAGGTGTATCCAAAGGTGTTGATTTGCTTTCGGCCAAGGACGGCTATTACAAATCCGCTTACAAAATTCTACTCCCACCAGAGGCGCGTAAAGTAACTGACCGCCTGAAAAACATCCCAGGTTTTGACCGATTAGAGGAAAATTTAATTGAGCGAATCAACCGTGGTGCAGAAGATGCGGCTAAAGAAGCCAAACCTATTTTTGTTTCGGCTATCCGCAGCCTCACCTTTACCGATGTAACTAATATATTAATGGGCAAAGACAATGCTGCCACCGATTTCCTTAACCGGACAACAAACCAGCAATTGTATGAAAAATTTAACCCAAAAATTGTGGCATCATTGGATAAGGTAGGTGCGAATGATCTTTGGAAAAAAGCGGCAGAAACGTATAATAAGATCCCGCTTTTGAACAATAAAGTAAATACCGATCTTGACGATTATATCACCAAAGAAGCCCTTAAAGGCTTGTTTGCTAAGGTAGAAGATGAAGAAAAAAACATCAGAAACAATAAACTGGCGCGGTCTTCAGCATTGCTCAAAAAGGTATTTGCCAAACAAGACAGTAATCGCACGGCTGCTGGGAACAAATAGTGTAATTTCGTTGTTTTAAAAATAGAGCAAACTTTTTTTAACGGTTTTATCAATATCTGAAAAATCGTAATTACTTTTGCAGCCTTAAACATTTACATTGTTCTATTTGGTGAACAATATCTTATCATTAAACATTATTTCGATTGGCAGAAAATCCCTCTTCAAAGCCCAGCGGTCCTAGCAAACCCAGCGGCAGCGGCCCTAGCAGACCAAGTAGTCCCAGCGGCCCAAGCAGACCAGGCGGCGGTAGCGGCCCAAGCAGACCAGGCGGCGGTAGCGGCCCAAGCAGGCCGGGTGGCAGTGGCCCCAGTAGGCCAGGTGGCCCTGGTGCTTACAGGCCAGGTGGTCCCGGAGGAGGGCCAAATAAACCTGGAGGACCATCGGTAAAACCTACTTTTGACCGCCGATATGGCAAAAACCCACCTCCAGTTGCAGAACATAGACTCAATGAATTTATTCGAGGCGTAAATGAAATGCGCTTAATTGGAGACAATTTGGAGGAATTGAGTACTTTATCCAGCAAAACAATTGAGACGGGTATTTATTCGATTACTCTTTTGAGAGAATGGGCAGAAGCATGCGATATGGATTTGGTGGAAATTTCACCCAATGCCATTCCTCCGGTTGCACGTATTGTCGATTACAATAAATTCCTTTATCAAAAACGAAAAAGGGAGAAAGAGTTGAAGGCCAATACGGTAAAACAACAATTGAAAGAGATTCGTTTTGGTCCGGAAACTGGCGAACACGATTTTGAATTCAAACTGCGCCATGCTAAGAGTTTCCTTGAAGAAGGTAATAAAGTAAAGGCTTATGTGCAGTTCCGTGGTCGCGCTATTGTATTTAAAGACCGTGGAGAATTATTGTTGCTCCGATTCCTTAAAGAATTGGAAGAGAATGGTACTGCGGAACAAATGCCTAAATTGGAAGGTAAAAAAATGATGGTAATTATTACGCCTAAGAAAAGTGGTAGTAAGAAAGCCTAGTTTTTTGTAAAATAAAAATCTTGTACGGCACATCAACTTTGGTTGGTGTGCCGTATTTTTTTTTTGGTATTTTCTAGTTTACTAAAAGCCATTTTCGTCGTACATATATACCTTACCTTTTGTAAAAAAAGGCCAATTATCGGTACGAAATGGCAATGCAGGCAAACCTTCCACGTTATATAGATCACAGCCTCCTGGATTATCGGCCCAATTGTATCGTATGGCTACTGGTTTTCTGACTTTTGGCGAAAAAACCACCACTTTATCACCATCTACATAGGCCGTTGCCCAATAAAACTTTTTATCCGCGCCAGCAATGGCAAAACCTCGAACAAAGCCGAATTTGTTTTTCGACACCAATCCACTTCCCGTATCCGTGAAAGATACAATGGCTTTATTGCGTTTCTTTTTCCAAGATTGGAAAACTGGCCCCGAAGCGATAACATTTTCTCGATATGCCACATTTAAAGCCGCCAACCCTAATCTGATGCCTACATCTTGCTTGTTTTTGGGATGAATATCGTTGCCATCTCCAATATCAATAGCCGTTACAATGGCGGTATTGGGCAAGGTAAGGGCTGACATTTGTGCCGCGCGGAGTTCGGCCCATTCGCTATCATTGGGTGTTGCCTGCTCTGGATAGTAATTGGCCAATTGTACCACTAAAAAAGGGAAATCGCCTTGCCCCCAATGGTTGCGCCAGTCTTTTATCATGGTCGGCAATAGTGTAGCATATTCCTCGGCACGTGTTGCATTCGACTCTCCTTGATACCATATCGCCCCTTTAATGGCAAAAGGTTGCAACGGCGCAATACCGCCATTGTACAGCAGCGAAGGGTGGGTAAAAAAACTACCATTGGCTACCGTAGGTTTAGGGAAATGATTTGCATCAATTTGTACACCAGGTTTGTACTTCCATTGACCATTTAGTATGGCATTGCCCCAAAAAGCGTTGGTGTACATTCCGCCTTTACCGCCTACATCGAAAATACGCACCACTAGGACATTGCCTTTGGGCTTGAGGATATTGGAAGGGAAAAAGTAGTTCCTCCAATTGCGACAACCAAAACTTTCGCCAATTTTCACACCATTTACCCACGCTATATCGTAATCATCAATTTGATTTAAGGCGATATTGTACGTATCACCAGTAAAACCATCCGGCAGGTCAAATTCTTTGCGAAACCAAACCGATCCATCGTAGTTTTCTAATCCGGCATCCTCCCATAGTTTTGGTATTTCGATGGTTTTCCAATCTGAAACATCGGTCGCAGGGTCTTGCCAGTTTTGTGTTATGCCCGGATCATTTTTGAAGTAATAACTGGTATCCCATTGCTGGCGGAATATTTTCAAGTCGTTATTCAATTGGTCAAAGTTTTTGCCAGATGCTTCGTTTTGACGAATTGTTGCTTCAAATTGCGGAAAAGTTTTCAATGCACCTGCACTCATCCAAGTTTCAATAGAAGTAGCACCTAAATTGCTACTAATCAACCCAATAGGTACTTTTAAGTGCTGTTGCAAATAGCGGCCAAAAAGGTAGGCTGTCGCCGAAAAACCTCCCACTGTGCCTACCGTAGCAGTCTGCCACCAGCCCTTTTTTACATCTTTTTTGGGCAGGTAATCAATATCAAAAAATATACTAAATAACCGAATATCAGTAGCATTATCCAGTACCGAATCGGGCTTAATACCGAAATCCTTCATAGTCCATTGCATATTGGATTGTCCGGTACAAAGCCATACTTCACCAAATAAAATATCTTTTAGTACAATTGTATTTTGGCCTTTTATGATCATTTCAAAAGGGCCACCAGCAGGATGTGG